>CAITOD010000512.1 GCA_903893935.1 uncultured Sphingomonadales bacterium | reverse complement strand
CCGGTGGGCGTGTGCGGCCAGATCGTGCCGTGGAATTTCCCGTTGCTGATGGCCACGCTCAAGATCGCCCCGGCGCTGGCCGCCGGTTGCACGCTGGTGCTCAAGCCCGCCGAACAGACTTCGATCACCGCGCTGCGGCTCGCCGATCTGGTGGTCGAGGCGGGTTTTCCGGCCGGCGTGATCAACGTGATCACCGGGCTCGGCCACATTGCCGGCGACCATCTGGTCAAGCACCCCGATGTCGACAAGATTGCCTTCACCGGATCGACCGAAATCGGCAAAGTGATCAACCGCAATGCCACCGAAACGCTCAAGCGCGTCACGCTCGAACTCGGCGGCAAATCGCCGGTGGTGGTGATGCCCGATGTCGATGTCGCACAAGCCGCACCTGGCGTGGCAGGCGCGATCTGGTTCAATTCGGGCCAGGTCTGCGTGGCCGGATCGCGGCTGTTTGCGCACAAATCGGTCTATGACCAGGTGCTCGAAGGCATGGCGGCGAGCGCGCCGTTCTGGGCGCCGCGTCCCTCGCTCGATCCCGCCGGGCATTCGGGCCCGCTGGTCAGCAAGGAACAGCACGACCGCGTGATGGGCTATATCGAAGCCGGCAAGCGCGATGGTGCGAGCGTGGTGATCGGCGGCGATGCGCCCGCCAGCGACGGCGGCTACTATGTCAACCCGACGATCCTTGCCAATGTGAACCCGCAAATGAGCGTGGTACGCGAGGAAATCTTCGGCCCGGTGGTGGTGGCGCAGCGCTTCGACGATCTCGACGATGTGGCGAGAATGGCCAACGACACCTGCTTCGGGCTTGGCGCCGGGGTATGGACGCGCGATCTTTCGGCAATGCACCGGCTCGCCGGCAAGATCAAATCGGGCACCGTGTGGGGCAATTGCCACGCGATGATCGACACGGCGCTGCCGTTCGGTGGCTACAAGCAGTCTGGCCTGGGCCGCGAACAGGGCCGTGCCGGGATCGAGGCCTATCTCGAAACCAAGACCGTGATCATCCAGCTGTGACCGTGCGCCGGTCCGCCGCGGGCTTTGCCCCGCGCGCGGACCGGCTGCCGGGTGCAGCGACCTGCCTGCCGGAGTACGCGTGATGCCGATCGACTTGACGCAGATCACCGCCATCGATGTGCATGTCCACGCCGAAGTATCGTGCCACGATCCCGAAGATCCGGTGATGGGGCAATTTTTCGATGCCGCCAGCGCCTATTTCAAGGCGCCGCGCGAACGGCCGAAAATGCCTGAAATTATAGAGATTTACCGCGCACAAAAAATCGCCTTTTGCATGTTCACGGTCGATTGCGAGAGCGGTATCGGCGCCAAACGCGTATCGAATTACGAAGTGGCCGAAATGGCCGCTGCAAACAGCGATGTCTGCATTCCGTTTGCCTCGATCGACCCGCACAAAGGCAAGATGGGTGCGCGCGAGGCGCGCGATCTGATCGAAAACCATGGTGTGCGCGGGTTCAAGTTCCACCACATCATGCAGAATTGCCTGCCCGCCGACCACATGGGCTATCCGATCTATGAAGTGATCAACCATTACAAATTACCCGCGATTTTCCACACCGGGCATTCGGGGATGGGCACCGGCATGCGCGGCGGCGGCGGAGTGCGGCTGAAATATGGCCAGCCGATGCTGGTAGACGATGTCGCGGTCGATTTTCCCGACATGAAAATCATCCTCGCGCATCC
Source organism: uncultured Sphingomonadales bacterium (assembly GCA_903893935.1). Lineage (GTDB taxonomy): Bacteria > Pseudomonadota > Alphaproteobacteria > Sphingomonadales > Sphingomonadaceae > Novosphingobium. Next base: position 40 of record CAITOD010000512.1, on the reverse strand, counting down.
GAGCTGGCCGTGGGTCGATGAAAGCCTGTCGATGGCCCTG
>CAITOD010000511.1 GCA_903893935.1 uncultured Sphingomonadales bacterium | reverse complement strand
TGACTTCGTCGCCAATGGTGCCCAGCTTTTCGATGCGCTCGAGCAGGATGATCTGCATGTCTGGCGCTCCTTACTTGACGATGTACGGCAGCAGGCCGATGTGCCGGGCGCGCTTGATCGCCTGGCCCAGCTCGCGCTGCTTCTTGGCCGAAACCGCGGTGATGCGGCTCGGCACGATCTTGCCCCGTTCGGACATGAAACCCTGCAACAGGCGCACGTCCTTGAAATCGATCTTGGGGGCGTTCTTGCCCGAGAACGGGCAGCTTTTGCGGCGGCGGAAAAACGGACGAGCCATGGCTTATTCCCCTTCGCGTTCGCGACGACGGCTGCGTTCGCGGTCGTTCTTGCGCATCATCGCCGACGGTCCGGCTTCGAGTTCGTCAACGCGGACGGTCAGGAAGCGGATCACATCTTCGTTGATCGCGGTCTGGCGTTCGAGCTCGGCCACCACGCCCGCCGGGGCATCGATGTTGAGCAGCACGAAGTGCGCCTTGCGGTTTTTCTGAATCTTGTAGGCCAGCGAACGCAAACCCCAGGTTTCGACCTTGGTGATCTTGCCATGGTTGGTTTCGACGATTTCGGTGGCGGTGGCGGCAAGCGCGTCGACCTGAGCCTGGCTCAAATCCTGACGCGCAAGAAAAACATGCTCGTAGAGCGGCATGTACCATGCGTCCTTGTCACTGTAACCGATCGCTGGCTGATCCGCACGATTGCGGGGCCCCTCCGGCTTTCTTCGATTCCCGCCCGGTCGGACGCGAAGCGCAGGCCTTTAGCGCGCTTTGCCGGGAATGCAAGCCCCGATCACGCGGCCGCGCTTAGCCCTGGTGGAACCGGGAGGCCACCCAGCGCATAATCGCGGATCAGCGCGGCAAACGTCGTTGCACACAACGGGTCGGCGAATTCAACGCCCGCGACGCAACCGTCCGCCCACATCACGAACGCGAGGCGAGGGAGCTCGCCCGGCAGCATCACGCTGATCGCTTCGCCTTCGCCGGGTGCGCTCAGGCCTTCGATGCGCGCGCCGTAGCGGGTCATGTCCTTGAGCATTACGGTCGAACGCACCGCACCGTGCTTGCATCGCACCAGCATTTCGCAACCGATGCGCTGCGCGCGGCGCCGGGTTGAAGCCGGCTTGAGGGGCTGGTCCATAGCAGCACGCTTTCGATCGTGAACGGCCATGGTGCAAGCCGTTTACCACAAGCGTTGAGAACGACGCCAAACCGCGCGTTTTCAGATGCGGGTTTGCCCTAGCTGCTTTTCCACCAGCGCAATCGCGGCGGCAATCGCGGCTTCGGGCGGCAAAGCCGAAGTGTCGAGCAGCGCTGCGCCTTCGGCCTGTCGCAAAGGCGCCACGCTGCGTTCGCTGTCGCGCGCGTCGCGCGCGGCAAGATCGGCCTCGATGCCGGCGCGGCTGACGTGTTCGCCGCGCGCCTGCATTTCGAGATAGCGGCGCAGCGCGCGCGCAGCGACACTCGCGGTCACATAGAGCTTGGCGTGGGCTTGCGGCACGATCACCGTGCCGATGTCGCGCCCGTCGAGCACCGCGCCGCCCGGCTGCATGGCAAAGCTGCGTTGGCGCGCGAGCAGCGCATCGCGCACCACGCCGTGAACCGAAACGCGGCTGGCCAGCGCGCCAATGCTTTCGCTGCGCAACACCGGATCGGCGAGCAGGCTATCGGCAAAACCCGTCGCGGCAAGCGCATCGGCAGGCGCGTCCGGATCGCCGCCATTGGCCATGACTTGCCAGCCGACCGCGCGATAGAGCAGCCCGGTATCGAGGTGCGGCAAGCCGAAATGTCTGGCCAGCGCGCGCGCGATGGTGCCTTTGCCCGAGGCGGTCGGGCCATCGACGGCAATGATCATGCGGTGCCGGTCTCGCCAAGCAAAGCCTCGAACACCGGAAAGCTGGTGGCGATCGGCCGCGTGTCGTCGATGGTCACGCCGCGTGCGCTGGCCAGACCGGCCACCGCCATCGCCATCGCGATGCGGTGATCGAGATGCGTGGCGATCGCGGCATCGCCCGTGCCGGCAAGCCGCTGCCCGCCGCTGCCGTCGATGATCATGCCGTCGGCGGTTTCCGCGACGTGCGCGCCCGCCAGCGTGAGCGCTGCGTGCATTGCGGCAATGCGATCGGATTCCTTCACCCGCAGTTCTTCGAGCCCCGCCGTCACCGTGCGCCCGTGTGCCACGCTGGCAGCGACAAACAGCACCGGAAATTCATCGACCATCGCGGGCACGCAAGCCGGATCGACCGTCACGCCGTGGAGTTCGCTTGCGCGCACATGCAGATCGGCGACCGGCTCGCCGCCGACTTCGCGCGCGTTGAGCGCAACGATATGCCCGCCCATCGCGCGCAGCACATCGAAAAGTGCGGCACGCGTGGGATTGAGCCCGACGTTTTCGATCACCAGATCCGACCCCGGCACAATAAGTGCTGCCACCACGAAAAACGCCGCCGACGACGGATCGCCGGGCACCGTGATCGCCTGCGGCACGAGCTCGGGCTGGCCGGTCAGGCGAATCACCCGCGCGCCGTCGTCGTCGATCTCGACCGACAGATCGGCGCCAAACCCGCGCAACATGCGTTCCGAGTGGTCGCGCGTCGGCACCGGCTCGATCACCGTGGTCACCCCCGGCGTGTTGAGCCCGGCGAGCAGGATGGCGCTTTTGACTTGCGCCGAAGCCACCGGCAGCCGGTAAGTGATCGGCACCGGGGTCTCCGCCCCGGTCACGATCAGCGGCAGCCGTCCGCCCGGATAAGTCGTGAATGCGGCGCCGATCTCGCCCAGCGGCCGCGTTACCCGGCCCATCGGACGCTTCGACAGGCTGGCATCGCCGATAAAGCACGCGGTCACCGGATGGCTGGCGACCAGCCCCATCAGCAGCCGCGTCGAAGTGCCCGAATTGCCCATGTCGAGCGCGCCGGCCGGTTGCAGCAGCCCGCCCGTACCCACGCCTGCCACCAGCCAGTCGCCATTGGCCTGGCGTTCGATCGTCGCGCCCATTGCGCGCATCGCGGCCGCGGTGGCCAGCACGTCTTCGCCTTCGAGCAGCCCGGTCACGCGCGTTTCGCCGACCGCCAGCGCACCCAGCATGATCGATCGGTGGCTGATCGACTTGTCCCCCGGCACGCGGATGCGCCCTGTCAGCGGCCCGGTGGCGACAAAGCGGCGGGGGAGCGGCGGCGCAGCGGAAGCAGACAAGGCATCAACCCTTTTCGGTGGCGGGTGTGGTTGCAGGGGCAAAAATCGCGCGGCTTTTGACAGTGCGGTGCGGCTATGGCAAGGCGCGCGCTTCGTGTCATGGGCTTGACCGCTTTGCCGGCGGTCGTCCATGGGCAACGCGTTGTGAACCGGCCCCGGATATTCGGGCGCCGACAGGATTTGAGGAAATTTCATGGTCAAGCCGGAATGGGGCGCCAAGCACAGCTGTCCGAAGTGCGGCACCCGCTTTTACGATATGGGCAACGGTGACCCGGTCACTTGCGTCGAATGCAAATATGCCTGGCACCCCGACCCGGTGCTGAAATCGAAGCAGCCGATCCCTTATGAAGAAATTCAGAAGGAAAAGGTCGATGTGGTGGCTGATGTCGATCTGGCCGACGAAGATCTCGACATCGACGAGGACGGCGATTCGCCCGACAACGATGTCGACCTTGGCGGCGACGATGACCTG
>CAITOD010000510.1 GCA_903893935.1 uncultured Sphingomonadales bacterium | reverse complement strand
GCTTCACAACGCCGGAATTGTGAGCCGAAAGACGCCCGGCGCTGAGGTCCATTTCAATCCGGCATTGTCCGCCCCGAAAATAGGTGATATCGGTGCCGGACAGCGAATTGCGGAAAGATTTTTGTTCGGTAATTCAGCTACTTGCGGATGAATGCGGAGCCCTCTTCTGGGCACCATCACCTTGTATCGGAATACCCCGTTTGGGGGGGCGCCCGTCCCGCGCGAGGGTTGCGCGCCGGTCAATGCTGCCGAAGTGGGACATGCGAGGCTGGCAATGAAGAACCGCAAGGCTGGCGCGAAACCGGGGCGCGGTGCACCGCCCCGACCGGGTGCCGCAGACGGGCATGGGATGCCCGCCGACCTGCTCGCCGCGCTGCTCGAACGCGTCAATCGCGGGCAATTTGCCGAGGCGGTTGCCGAAGCCGAGCGGCTGACGCCCCAATATCCGCACGCGTTCCTGCTATGGACGATCCTTGGCGCAGCCGCTGCGCAGATCGGCAAGACCGAGCAGGCGATCGCAGGCTATACCCGCGCCTGCGCGATCAACCCCGGCTTTGCCGATGGCCATTACAACCTGGGCGTGCTGTACCAGGCGCAGGACCGGTTCGAGGCGGCGGCCGCCTGCTACAGGCAGACATTATCGATCGAGCCCGATCATGCCGACGCGCACAACAGCCTTGGAACAGTGCTGCAGGCGCAAGGCGAACTGGCGCAGGCGGCCGAATCGCATGCGCGAGCGCTGGCGCGCAACCCCGGCTTTGCCGAAGCGCATTACAACCTTGGCATTGTGTTCAAGGCACAGGGCAAGCTGGAAGAGGCGGCGGGGTGCTATCGGCGCAGCCTGTCGCTCAGGCCCGATTTTGCCGAGGCGCATACCAATCTTGCCGTCGTGCTGCGCGATCAGGGCCAACTTGATGCCGCGATTGCTTCATACCGGCAAGCGCTGGCGTGCAAGCCCGACCATGCGCTGGCCGAAGCGGACATGCTGTATCAGCAGATGCATATCTGCGACTGGCGCGAGCACCACGCGCTGGAAGCGGCCTGTGCGCGGCTGGCGGCGCACAAGGATGCGCCACCGACGGGCATGTTGCTGGCGATGGTCGACGACGCCGGAATGCACTTGCGCTTTTCGCGCAAGTGGGCGGCGGCAAAGTTCCGCCTTCCGTCGCAGCCTTTGCCGACGCGTCCGGCCGAACGGCCAAAACGGTTGCGCATCGGCTATTTCAGCGCTGACTTTTACGACCATGCCACGCTGTTCCTGATGGCCGGCCTGTTGCGCGAACACGACAAGGCGCGCTTCGAAGTCTATGCCTACAACTATGGCAGCGCCGCTCCGGGCGAATGGGGCCAACGCGCGCAGCAGCAGGTCGATCGTTTTGTCGATGTGGCCGACCAGCCGGCGCGCGCGATTGCCGATCTGGCGCGATCGCATGCGCTCGATATCGCGATCGACCTCAAAGGCTATACCATGCAAGGCCGGGCCGATCTGTTCCAGCACCGGCTGGCGCCCGTGCAGATCAGCTATCTTGGCTATCCCGGTTCGATGGGAGCCGATTTCATCGATTACCTGGTCGCCGATCCGGTCGTCATCCCGCCCGACCAGCGCGCGCATTACAGCGAGCGGGTGATTGCGTTGCCACACAGCTATCAACCCAACGACAATGCCCGGCCGATCGCGGCGAGCACCGCCAGCCGCGCGGATTTCGGCTTGCCCGAAAGCGGCTTCGTGTTGTGCTGCTTCAACAGCCCCTACAAGATCAGCCCGCGCGAATTCGCCATCTGGATGCGCGTGCTGGGCCAGATCGATGGGAGCGTGCTGTGGCTGCTCAAGACCAACACATGGTGCGAGGCCAATTTGCGCCGCGAAGCCGCCGCGCGCGGGATCGCGCCCGAGCGTCTGGTGTTTGCCGAGCCGATGCACCACGCGGACCATCTCGCCCGCCACCGGCACGCCGATCTGTTTGTCGATTGCTTCCACGTCAACGCGCACACCACCGCGAGCGACGCATTGTGGGCGGGCCTGCCGGTGGTGACCAGGGCCGGCCGGCAATTCGCGGCGCGGGTGAGTGCCAGCCTGCTTTCCGCGCTGGGCCTGCCCGATCTCGTCACCACCAGCGATGCGCACTATGAGGCGCTGATTCTGGCGCTGGCGAGCGACCCGGCAAAGCTCGCCGCGATCCGCGCGCGGCTCGCCGCCAACCGGCTCGACCACCCGCTGTTCGACACCCGGCTTTACACCAGGCACTTCGAAGCGGGGCTTGAAGCGGCCTACGATCGCTATTTCGCCGGGTTGCCGCCTGAGGATATTGCTGTACCGGCCCAGCCCTAGAGCGTCCTGCGATAAATCTGTAACACCGTGATTGCTCTGGAAAGCCCCGTGGGGAGAAGCAGCACGCAGCGCGGGCAGGGGCACCCCAAAAAG
>CAITOD010000509.1 GCA_903893935.1 uncultured Sphingomonadales bacterium | reverse complement strand
GTGCCATTTCCCCAAGTTCATGAAAGAGCCGCAGTGGTCGGATGTCGGCATGTGGTTGCAGACAATAATGCTGCTGCTGCGCGGTGAAGGGCTCGACAGTTGCCCGCAGGAATACATGGGCAATTACGGCCGCACGATCAAAGCGCATCTCGGCCTGTCGGACGACACGATGCTGTTCTGCGGACTGGCGATCGGCTGGCGCGACGATGCGGCACCGGTCAACCATTTCGCCCGCGAACGCGTGGCGCTGGCAGACCAGGTGAAATTCGTGGGCTTTGAATAAGCTTCGCCCCTCCCTTGCGGGGAGGGGCTCGGGTCATTTCGTCAGTTCGGGGATCAGCGTGAAGTAAAACGTCAGCGCAGGCTTCACGTTGACCACGCGCACGCGCTCGTTGAGGCCATGGTTGAAACGTTCGTCGAGGCGGGTGAACACCGGGCTGGCGTTGTACGCCGGCACGCCGAGCGCGCGATAGAACATCGAATCCGAACCGCCCGAGGCCTGGTTGGGAATGACGGCGATGTCCTTGCCCCAGGCGGCACGGATCGCCCTGGTCGCGGCGGCGACGAAATCGGCGCGCAACGGCGTTGTCGGCGGGGTGATCGACCCGTCGGTCACATCGGTGATGGTGACGACATCCGACCCTGCCACCGTCTTGAGCTCGGCCATGGTTGCTTCGCGGCTGTGACCGGGAAAAATCCGGCAATTGACATTGGCAGTGGCGCGCTGCGGCAACGCGTTCACCGCATGACCGCCCGACAGCATGGTCGGCACGCAGGTCGTGCCCATTTTGCCGACCAGTTCTGGATCAGCGCGCAAGACCGCTGCAGCCGCGGCATCGCCGGGATTGGCGGCAAAGGCGCGCATCGCCGCGGCCTTGGCCGCATCGGGCTCGAACGCGGCGGCCTGTTCGAACCAGCTTTTGGTCAGCGCGTTCTGCTCGTCGGCGAAATGGTACGCGCCGATCCTGACCAATGCCTGCGCCAATTGCACAACGGCATTTTCGGGGCGCGGCTCCGAACTGTGCCCGCCGGGATTGGTCACTTCGAGCTGGTAATCGGCATAGGCCTTCTCGTTGCCATCCCACAGCCAGTACAGCGGCTTGTCGCTGCCCGCCGCAAATGTGCCGCCGCCGCCATCGGCATTGACCACCAGATCAGCGTTTTTCCATTCGTGCGCCAGCTGGTCGCTGGTCGCCATCATGGTTTCCTCGTCGCCCGAAAACGCGATCACGATCGAGCGGCGCGGCCTGAACCCGTGCGCGCGCAAATCGATCACCGCCGACACCATCATCGCGCCGTCGAATTTCATGTCGGTGGCGCCACGCCCATAGAGCACGCCGTCTTCGATGACCGGGCCGAACGGATCGCGCTTCCAGTCGGCGCGCCGGGCTTCGACCACATCCATGTGCCCCGACAGCACCAGCGGCTTCAGCGCCGGATCGGTTCCGGCCCAGGTCGCCACCAACGTTACCGTATCGCCGCGCGGGGTGATCACCACCTCACCCGGCGCCCAGCCGCCGGCGACCAGCCGCTGCCTGAGCAGAGCGGCGACTTCGCCGGTGCGGTTGTCCGCGCCCCTGACCGAACGAATCGCGATTTCGCGCCTGGCCAGATCGAGCGCCTGTTCGGCTTCGGCGGCGGTCGGCATCGCCACGCTTTCGCTGCGCGCAGCAAGGGTGGACGCAACCGGAAAGACGCATAACAGCGCGGAACCGGCGAGCAGCAGGGGGACATGCTTGGGCATAATTGCGGTTATCTCCTTGATCACCCAGTGCTGACGCCGCTTGTGCAGCTTGGCAACCGCCTTCGGGCTGGCTGAGTCGCACGGCGCGCCATGCGGAGCCATGACGCAACGCGGCCCGCAAGTGCACGCAATAGAGCGCCTTAAAAGGGTGGATTGCACCAAATGCACATGAGGGCACGAACCAGTGATTTGCGCATAGGTATGAATAATTTGTTTTTGAAAGATTTTACAGCGAACGAAGCATCCAGTTTTCACACGCGCAAGGCGCTGAATTGAACAGTTGCGGTTTTTGCAATCAGAGTTGCCTGTTTCGCACTTGCGCAGATCGGGCCCTTTAAGCATACCGATCCTGCCTTTCAGGCATCCTCTCCCAAACTTCCAGAGCCGCTTTCGAGCGGCTCTTTTTTTGCCGAATCAGGCGTGCGGCAAGATCACCGTGCGCCCGATCACGCGCCGGTCGCGCATCGCCGTATAAGCCTCGCGCCATTGCGCCAGCGGCAGCGCGGCATGGACATGCGGGCGGATGCGGCCCTCGCGCGCAAGCGCTGCGATCGCCGCTGCATGTTCGCGCCCGCGCTCGGGAAAACGCCGGCCATATTCGCCCGCGCGCACGCCGATTACCGAAAACCCTTTGATCAGCGCAATATTGGCCGGCAGCACCGGCACGCGCCCGCTGGCAAACCCCACCACCAGCAGCCGTCCGCCAAACGCGGTATAACGACACGCCGCATCGAACGCGTCCCCCCCGACCGGATCACAGACCAGATCCGCACCGCGCCCGCCGGTCAGATCGAGCACCGCCTCGCGGATTCCGGCAGGCCCGACCAGCCCCGCCTCGACCGGATAGAGCGCCCGCACCGCATCGCGCTTTTCGGGCGTAGAAGTCACCGCAATGGTACGCAGGCCAAGCGTGTGGGCCAGATCGACCGCTGCCAGCCCCACGCCGCCGGCAGCGCCCAGTACCACCAGCCAGTCACCGCGCTGCGCCGCCCCCAGTCGCACCAGCGCCACCCACGCGGTCAGATAGGCCACGCGCAAGGCAGCACCTTGCGCAAACGACATGCCATCGGGCAAACGCTGTACGGCGTGCGCTGGAAAAACCCCGAATTGCGCGACTGCCCCGGTCGGCCCGGCGCAGATCACGCGGTCGCCGGGCTGCCACCCGGCGTGTGCCGCCCGCTTCCCCGCCTCGACCACGACGCCGGCGCATTCCATCCCCGGCACAAACGGCAAGGCCGGTTTGGCCTGATACCCCCCGTGCGTCATCAGCAAGTCGGGAAAGCCCAGCGCCGCTGCCTCGATCCGCACCAGCACGTCGTCCGCACCGCAAGCCGGCAACGGCCGCTCGCACAGCGCCAGCCCCGACAAATCGTCGGACAGCCGCTGCACTTCGAGCACGCGCATCATCGGCAATCAGGCGGCGCTGGCCCGCTGGTGCAGCCGGGTAATCGCATCGAGCGACGACAGCAGCGCGCCTTCCTGCCAGCAGCCGTAATACGAACAATGTTCGCCCGCGAGCACCACGCGGCCATCGAGCGATACCAGATTTTGATAATGCGCCGCGCGGCTGTCTTCGGTCCACGCCGCACAACACCCCAGGATCCACGGCATTCTGCTCCACGCCACGCTCGCGCCCGACAGGAATTCGGCTTTGTATTCGGCCGGATGGAACACCGATCCCTGTTCGAGTGCGGCAGCAAGGCGCTTTTCCGGGCTCATCGCCGACAGCATATAGCCGCCCAGGCTGAACGGATTGTCGCCGGTTCCGAATGGATAAGCGCCGAGCAACACCGCCGGGCCTTTGCCGAACCAGTTGCCGCTGGGATAGGAAATCAGCCCGATCGGCTGATCGGTAAACGAGTGGCCGCCATAAATGGCATAATCGGTTTCCCAGAAGCGGCGCTTCATTTCGAGGCCGATCTTGACCGAATTGCCATAAGGCAGCGCGCGGATCGCCGCTTTCTTGGCATCGGACACTTGCACGTCGATCTGGCCGAGCACCGTCGCCGGGATCGTGCACACCAGCCAGTCGGCGCTGCTCTGCCCGGCGGCACCGGTCTGTGTATCGGTCCAGTTGACCGTCACGCCCGCATGATCCTGCGCTATTCTGGTCACGCGCGTGTTGAGCCGCACGAGATGCGCGACTTTGGCGGCAAAGGCCTTGCCGATATGGTCCATCCCGCCTTTGGGCTGGAACATCGTCGTCTGCATCGTGTGATCGGCGTAGAACCCGATGGTTTCCCAGACTTTGGTCTGCAGCGTGTCGCGCAAAGTGCCGACTTTGAGCCCTTTGCTATAAGTCATCGCCTTGTCGAGCACGCCCCATTCGCGCATCGCTTCGAGCAATCTGGCCTTGTCTTCGACCGTCACCGCAGTGTCGAGCGCCCCGGCGTTGAGCGCTTTGGCGAGCAGTTCGGCGACATGGCCTTTGTAATCGACATAGAGATCGCGATAGCGCTGCGGCTTGCCGCCATAGGCATCCTTGCTGTGCACCATCGCGTTGTGGTTCAGCTGGGCAAAGTGTTCGAGTTCGACCCCCAGTTCCTGACAATAATGCAGCACCGTGCGGTGATGGTACGGCAGGCGCCAGGGCCCGGGGTTGAGATAATTGCCCGGCGCAAATTGCACTTTTTGCGTCGAGCCCAGTTCGGTGATCGTGTCGCCGCCGCGCACGGTGTAATTGCGGCCCCCGGTGCGGTCCTGAAATTCGAGTATCTGCACGGCATAGCCGGCTTTGGTCAGCTCGTACGCCGCCAGCATCCCGGCGAGCCCCGCGCCCAGCACCAGCACGCGCGCGCCGGGCCGCGCGCCGGTCAGTTGCGGCGGACCACGGAACTGGCTTTCGGCGGCATGGCCCAGCACGGTCATCGCCTGGTAGAGCGCTGCGGCACCGCCGGCTTTGCCGATCATTGTCAGCAGTTGGCGGCGGGTCGGCGGGGTGAAATCGGTCATCGCGGTTCCTGAAGCTGGGTGGCGCGGATCAATGGCCGCAATTGCAATCGGGCACGGGTGGATTGGTCGATCCGACACGATCGATATCCGCCTCGGTCACCGGATCGTGGTAGTCGTTGAAGTGACCGCGGACATAAGTGATCACTTGCGCAATCTGCGCCTTGGACAGCATGCCGGTAAACCACGGCATCCCACCGCGCCCCTTGAGCAGCAGGATGATCGGATAGTCCTTGTTGGCAAGATTTTTGTTGCCTGCCAGCGCCGGCACGCGCGCGCCAGGTGTGCCGCCACCTTTGGCATCGGCCATGTGGCAGGCCGCACAGATCTGCTCAAAGATCGCCTGGCCGCCATCGGCCACCGTCGCGTCGGTTTTCATCTGCCCGCCGTGATCTTGCGCAAAGCCGGGGTCTGCCAGTGTGGCCGCCATCAGCAAAGTCGCCGCCGCCGTGGCCACCAGCCCGATTGTCCGCCGCATCAATGCTCCTGCCCTCTGCCTCGCCCGATGCAGACATAGCGTGCGGCACGAACAAATGAAAAGGCGCCAAGGGGCACTGCGCAACAAAGCTGTTGCCGCCGCAACACCCGGCAGTGGCAATCGCGTCAGGACCGCCTAGAGTGGTGCCATTCGCACGGAGGGAACCATGAAGACCCTGAACCACTTTCTGATCGCCAGCGCATTGACCGCCGCGCTGTTGGGTGCTGCACCGGCCTCGGCGCAAGTCACCAAGTACGAAACCAGCGCCAAGGCCCGCATTCTCGACGGCGCCGAAGTCAAGGCGGGCACCGACCTGTTTTTCCTGTCGGGCCAGGTGGCCTCGCCGATCGACCCCAAAAAGACCTTTGCCGATGTCAAATCGTTCGACGATATGGGCGATACCAGGACCCAGACGATCAGCGTGCTGAGCAAGATCAAGACCTTGCTTGAAAGCAAAGGCTATACGATGGCCGATCTGGTCAAGCTGACGCTGTTCATCGCGCCCGACCCCAAGACCGGCAAACTCGATTTCGACGGCGCCAATGCGGGCTTCCTGCAATTCTTCCGCACCGCCGACAATCCCTCGACCGTCGCGCGCTCCGCGTTTCAGGTGGCAGCGCTTGCGGGCCCCTATTTCCTGATCGAAATCGAAGGCATTGCCGCCAAAAAGAAATGACAATCCGATCCTCCCCGGCACGGGGAGGGGGACCGCGCGAAGCGTGGTGGAGGGGTGTCGCCCCACGCGATTTGGCTCGAGGATGTGCTTTCGTGTGTGCCCGAGCAAGCCTGTGATGGCGTGTTCTGGAGGTTAG
>CAITOD010000508.1 GCA_903893935.1 uncultured Sphingomonadales bacterium | reverse complement strand
TGCCGGCGCCGACGAACTGATTTTCGACGAGACCGCGGCTGCCGCAGGCAAGGACTATTTCCGGCTGGGCGCGATCGCGGTGTCGAACGACGGGCGCCTGCTCGCCTGGGCGGTCGACGAAGACGGCTCCGAACGCTTTGTCGCGCGGATCAAGGTGATCGCGAGCGGCGAAGTGCTGCCCGATGTGATCCCCGACACATTGTCCGGGCTGGTCTGGACGAGCGACGACAGCGGGCTCGTCTATGCGCGCGTCAACGACCAGTGGCGCACCGATACGGTGCTGCTCCACCGGCTGGGCACGGCCGCCGAAGACGATGTGCCGCTCTATTACGAAGCCGACGAGGGCTTTCGCGTCGGCGTCGGGCTGTCGGCGAGCGAGCGCTGGCTGGTGATTTCGACCGGCGACCATGAAACCGGCGAAGCGCGCCTCGTCCCCGCCGACGACCCGACCGCGCCGCCGGTTCTGGTGCGCGCACGCCAGACCGGGGTCGAATACGATGTCGATGTCTACGATCGCGGCGACGGGTCCGAGCCGCTGCTCTATGTGCACACCAACGACACGCACGAAAACTTCCGGCTGGCCACCGCACCGCTGTCAAACGCCCCCCTGGCAAATCCGGGTGAATGGACCACGCTGGTCGAAGGCACCGACGATTTCTATCTGACCGGGTTCGAACTGTTCCGCGATTTCTATGTCGTCGAAGGCCGCGTGCGCGGGCTCGACCGGATCGAAGTGCGCTATTACGACGATCCGGCGCGGATCGAGCCGATCGCGTTTCCCGAAGCAAGCTATGAAGCGGGCTTGGCTGACAATCCCGAATGGGCGACCGACCGCTTGCGCCTGACTTATGAGTCGATGGTGAGCCCCGCCACCGTCTACGACTACCACGTCGCGCCGCGCACGCTCGAATTGCGCAAAGTCCAGGAAATCCCCTCGGGCTACGACGCCTCGCTTTACCGCACCGAACGGATCGAAATCGCCGCGCGCGACGGCACCCTGGTGCCGGTTTCGCTGATGGCGCGCAAGGACTGCGCCGGCCCGGCCCCGCTCTATCTCTACGGCTATGGTGCTTACGGGATTGCCATCGGCCCGGGATTTTCGACCGGGCGGCTGAGCCTGGTCGATCGCGGCATGGTGTTTGCAATCGCGCATATCCGCGGCGGCGACGATCTCGGGCGGCGCTGGTACAAGGACGGCAAGCTCGACAAGCGCACCAACACGTTCAACGATTTTGTCGATGTCGCGCGCGGGCTGGTTGCGCGCGGGCTGACCGAACCGGGCCGGATCGCGATCAGCGGCGGCTCGGCCGGCGGCGAGCTGATGGGCGCAGTGATCAATTCGGACCCCGATCTGTGGGGCGCGGTGGTTGCGCATGTGCCGTTTGTCGATGTGCTCAACACGATGCTCGATGCCACTCTGCCGCTAACGCCGGGCGAATGGCCCGAATGGGGCAACCCGATCACCGATCCATCCGCCTTCCATCGCATCCAGGCCTATTCGCCTTATGACCAGGTGCGCGATCAGGCCTATCCGCCGCTGATGGTCACCGCCGGGCTCAACGACCCGCGCGTTACTTATTGGGAACCGGCCAAATGGGTGGCGCGGCTGCGCGCCGCGAGGACCGACAGCAACCTGCTGGTGTTCAAAACCAATATGGGCGCGGGCCACGGCGGCAAATCGGGGCGTTTCGAAAGCCTGAAAGAAGTCGCCGAGGAATTCGCGTTCATCCTGTGGCAGCTGGGGCTGGCGGCGAAGTAAGATTCAAATCGCGTCGGTGGCCGGCGATTCCGGTTCGGGATCGGGGCGCGACTTGCGTTTGCGTGCGGGCGGCGCGCTGTCGCGCAACACGAGCGTCGAGCCGGGCTCGTTGAGCCCGTACTGCGTGGCGAGTTCGGCCTTGAAGGCATCGACTTCGGCTTCGGTTTCGAGATGGCGGATCGAGATCCGCCGCACGATCAGGTCTTCAACCATGTCGATCAGCGTCAAAGTCCGGCCATTGGTGGTTTCCGCCAGCCGCGATACGTTCAGGCCATCGGACAGCGACCAGTTTTCGCGATCCCAGCTGACCAGTTGCCGATGGCAATAACGGCACGTGCTCGCCACCGACCCGTCGCTTTGCCGCCGCCGCTCGCGTTCCGGGCGGTGAACGCGGGTAAACCAGCACTGTGTCAGCGCTTCCATGCGCGCATTTCCCTTCCGCTTGGGTGAACGCGGGGCATTTTCCCGGCCCGCCACACCTGCATAAGGGACGACATGGTAAGAGATCGATTAAGCGGGCTAAGGTGTTTCCCTCAGCGCTCCCGCGTCGCCGGCATGGCGGTCACAGCGGATTGCCATCCTTGTCGCGATATATCTCGCGGCGGCCGACATGGTTGGGCGGGCCGACCAGCCCGTCGGCTTCCATCCGTTCGATCCATTTCGACGCGGTGTTGTAGCCCACCCCCATCTGCCGCTGGATCCAGCTGGCCGATGCTTTCTGGCTTTCGAACACCAGCTGGCAGACCTGGCGGTATTTGCGCTCTTCGGGGTTGTCCGAGGCGGTCGCATCGAGATCGTCGAAGCCGAAGCCGCCATCGGCGGGTTCTTCGGTGACCGAATTGACGTATTCGGGCGCGCCCTGCTTGCGCCAGTGGTCGGCAATGCGTTCGACTTCCTCGTCCGACACAAACGGGCCGTGCACGCGTTTGATCGGATCGGTGTTGGGCTTGTAGAGCATGTCGCCTTTGCCCAGCAGCTGTTCGGCGCCCTGTTCGCCCAGGATCGTGCGCGAATCGATGCGGCTGGTCACCGCAAAGCTGATCCGCGTCGGCAAGTTGGCCTTGATCACCCCGGTGATGACATCGACCGAGGGGCGCTGCGTCGCCATGATCAGGTGGATGCCCGCCGCGCGGCTCTTTTGCGACAGCCGCTGGATCAGCACTTCGATTTCCTTGCCCACCGTCACCATCAGGTCGGCCAGTTCGTCGACGATCACCACGATCTGCGGCAGCACCTGATAATCGAGCTGCTGTTCTTCATAGATTTCCTCGCCGCTGTCGGGATCGAACCCGACCTGGATACGGCGGCCCAGCGGTTTGCCCTTGGCGGCGGCGGCGCGCACTTTTTCGTTGAAACCGGTGATGTTGCGCACACTGATAGAGCTCATCTGGCGATAGCGGCGCTCCATTTCCTCCACCGCCCATTTCAGCGCGCGCACCGCCTTGGCCGGTTCGGTGACCACGGGCGACAAAAGATGGGGAATGTCGTCATAGCTTTTCAGTTCGAGCACTTTGGGATCGACCAGGATCAACCGGCACTGTTGCGGTGTCAGGCGATAGAGCAGCGACAGCAGGATGCAGTTCAGCCCGACCGATTTGCCCGAGCCGGTCGTGCCCGCCACCAGCAAGTGCGGCATCGCGGCCAAATCGGCCACAATCGGTTCGCCGGTGATGTCCTTGCCCAGGA
>CAITOD010000507.1 GCA_903893935.1 uncultured Sphingomonadales bacterium | reverse complement strand
GGCGACATGGACTTCAAGGTGGCCGGGACCAGCGAAGGCATCACCACGATGCAGATGGACATCAAGGTTGCAGGAATCACCGAGCAGATCTTCCGTGCCGCGCTCGAACAGGCCAAAGCCGGCCGCGCGCATATCCTCGGTGAAATGACCAAGGCGCTGGGCGAAGTGCGCGGCGAACTGTCGGCGCACGCGCCGCGCATCGAAACCCTGCAGATCGACAAGGCCAAAATCCGCGACGTCATCGGCACCGGCGGCAAAGTGATCCGCGAAATCGTCGCCACCACCGGCGCCAAAGTCGATATCGACGATGAAGGCCTGATCAAGATCAGCTCGTCGGACCTGACCCAGATCGAAGCCGCGCGCCAGTGGATCCTCGGCATTGTCGAAGAAGCCGAAGTGGGCAAAGTCTACAACGGCAAAGTCGTCAATATCGTCGATTTCGGTGCGTTCGTGAATTTCATGGGCGGCAAGGACGGCCTGGTCCACGTGTCGGAAATGCGCAACGAGCGCGTTGAAAAGCCCGGCGACGTGGTCAAGGAAGGCCAGGACGTCAAAGTCAAAGTGCTTGAAATCGATCCGCGCGGCAAAGTGCGGCTGTCGATGCGCGTGGTTGATCAGGAAACCGGCGCGGAACTCGAAGACACTCGCCCCGCACGCGAACCGCGCGAACCGCGCGGCGATCGTCCCGACCGGGGCGATCGCGGCGACCGTCGCGGCCCGCGCAACGATCGTGGCGGCGGCCGCGGGCGTGGCGATGATCGGGGCGGTGATCGGGGCCCGCGCCCCGATCGCGGCCCGCGCGGTGATCGCGACGATGGCCCGGCACCCGATCACTTGCCGGCGTTCCTCAAGTCGGACGACTGATCGTCCGACCGCAGGATTGGTTCAAAATCAGGGGCGATGGTCTTGGACCATCGCCCTTTTTCTGCGAAATTGTCCCGGTTGCTCACGCGCCATCGCGGCGCCGAAATTGGCAAACAGGGGGTGCCGCATGAATGCTGCCCGGTTGCTCGGTTCGCTTGTCTTGGCCGCCGTATGGGCGATGTCTACCGCTGTACATGCCGAACCAATCGGCAGGATCACCGGCTTCGGCGGCGTGTTCGTGCACAGCAAGGACCCCAGGGCGCTGGCAGCGTGGTATCGCGATGTGCTGGGTCTGGCGGTTGAATCGTGGGGCGGGGCCATGCTTCGCTACGATGCGCCGGGGCATCCGGAAGCTGTGGTGTGGGCACCGTTTGCGCAGAGCGGCAGCTATTTCGCGCCTTCGACGCGCGAATTCATGATCAATTTCGCGGTCGACGATCTTGATGCGTTTCTGGCAAAGCTGAAGGCGAGGGGTGTGCCTGTGCTCAAGCGCGACGATAGCGATCGCAATGGCCGCTTTGCCTGGATCGTCGATCCCGACGGAACCAGGATCGAACTGTATCAGCCGCGCAAGAAATAGAGCATTTTCAAGGCAGGTGGAATCACCTGCTGACTCGGAAAATGCGGCAAAACAGGAATCTAGAGCGCTGCTCCGATGCAATCGGAGCGATAAGCGCTCTAGCGTCAGGCCGCGTCGCGCACTGCCTTGGGGTCTGCGCCGGCGATCAGCACTTTGTTGCGGCCCGATGCTTTGGCGGCATAAAGTGCCTCGTCGGCTGCCTTGAGCGCTGCGCTCTTGTTGCGATAGGCCATCATGTTGGCAATGCCGCCCGAAAACGTGATCTTGCCGTAAGGCCGGTCGTTGGCGCGGTTGATCAGGCGCTTTTCGGCGATTTCCTCGCGCGCGGCGTCGATCCGTGCCCAGCTTTCCGACAGGCTGACCCCGCGCAGCAGAATGGCGAATTCCTCGCCGCCGTGGCGCGTGACATGGCACGTGGCATTGGCAATGCGACCCAGCGTGTCGGCGACATAGCGGATCACCCGGTCGCCCGCGGCATGGCCATGCGTGTCGTTGATCCGCTTGAAATGATCGATATCGCAAAACGCGATGCACAACGTCTCGTTGCCAAGCCGCGCCTGGCGCAGTTCGCGATCGAGCATTTCATCGAACGCGCGCCGGTTGGGCAGCCCGGTCAGATGGTCCTGGTTGGCGATGTGGCGGGCTTCTTCGAGCCGGGCCTGCAAACCACCGATCTGGCTCTCGCTGCTGGCCAGTTCGCGTTCGACGGTGCGGGTGTGATCGAGCATGGCGCGGGTCAGCACGGTCAGCCGCCCGACCAGATCGGCCCCTGCGCCGGCGTTCTGCAGATCGGCGAAATGGTTTTCGAGTTCGGTCGAATACGTCCCGGTCGCATTGCGCGCGCCGGCCATCGTCTGGCCAAGCTCGGTAAGGTTCTGCTCCAGTTCGCCCACCAGTTCGGCAACCGCTTCGGCGGTCGCATTGCGCGCCTGGTGCGAGCTGGCTTCTTCCAGCCATTTAAGCGTGATCGGCAGGCCTTTTTCGCTGCGTTCGAGGATGCGCTGGGCCAGTTGCGGGCTGCTGCCGGTGACACAGTCATAGGCAATCGCCAGCGTGAACGGCATCGTTTCAAGATCGTGATCGATCAGGAAATCGGCAACCTGGGCAAGCAGGCGGCGCTTGGCGGGCAGCCAGATTTCGCGACTGGTCATCGCGCGCCCCGATGTGGCGTCAGGGTCGGCCTCCGGAGCCGGCTGCGGGGCTTGCGCGCGCGGTGCCAGGCCAAGCCACTCGCGCCAGCCCGCAGGCTGCGCATCGTTCGGGGTATCGTCCTCGTTCATGCCGCTGCAGAACGGCCGCGATCGGACGAAATTAACCGTGCCCGGGCAATTTGCCTTGCCCGGGCAGGGTAACAGGTATCAGCGCACGCGCGGGCCGCCGAACGGCATCGGCGGGGGCGGGCGGCGATGGCCGCGCGGCAATTGCGCCTGATAGGCGCGGCCGCAATGGCTGACGCAGTACGGGAACCCGGGGTTCACTTTTTCACCGCAGAAATGGAAATCGGGCTCGCCCGGATGACCGACCGGCCAGCGGCAGATACGATCGTTGAGATCGAGCAGGCTGGTTTTGTCGGCAATTTCGGGGCTCGGGCGTGCGGGCACCAGCCGGCGCGGCGGGGCAGGGGGGATCGGCGCCTGCTGGTCACCGGGACCCTGGCGCAGAAACCCGCCCGGACCGACCGAGACAATGCGCGGCTGCGGCGCGGGCGGCGGGGTGTCGATCACGGCATCGCTGGCCGCGGCAACCGGCGGCGTTGCCGGCGGGGCGGCGACCACACGCGGCGCTGCCGGGGGCGC
>CAITOD010000506.1 GCA_903893935.1 uncultured Sphingomonadales bacterium | reverse complement strand
CCGATCTCGGCTTTACGACATGGCGCCTGCCAGCGCGATCGAAGCCGCGCGCGCCAATGCCGAGGCGATCGGGCTCGATCTGGCCGAAGCGGGGATCACGGTCGATTGCCTGCCGCTGCTCGATGTGCGCCAGCCGGGCGCGCACGATGTGATCGGCGATCGCGCGCTGGGCGCCGAACCCATGCGGGTCGCAGCGCTCGGCCGCGCGGTGCTCGACGGGCTGGCGCGCGCCGGCGTGACCGGGGTGGTCAAACACGTCCCCGGGCATGGCCGCGCCATGGCCGACAGCCACCACGCGCTGCCCACCGTGACCGCGAGCGCCGCCGAACTCGAAGTCGATCTCGCTCCGTTCCGCACGCTCGCGGCTGCCAAAATCGCCATGACCGCGCATGTGTGCTTCACCGCCTGGGACGCGCACGCGCCTGCCACGCTGTCGGCGCGGGTGATCGGCGAGGTGGTGCGCGGCACGATCGGCTTCGATGGCCTGCTGCTGTCCGACGATCTCGATATGGCGGCGCTCGAAGGGTCGATCCCCGAACGCGCCGCGCGCGCAGTTGCGGCGGGCTGCGATCTGGCGCTCAATTGCTGGGGGCGGTTCGCCGACATGCAGGGCATGGCCGAAACGCTGCCACCGATCGCCGCTGCCAGCGCGCAACGGCTGGCGCGCGCGCTGGCCGACACCGATTGCACGCCCGCCCGGGCCGCCGAACGGCACGCCGCGCTCGTGGCGAAGCGCGACGCGCTGCTGGCGCTGGTGCCATGAACGAAGTCGCCGCGTTCGATGATCAGACCGGTTGGCAGACCGACTGGCAGCCGATCGCGACGACACCGGGTGACGACGGCGCGCTCTATCTCGAACTCGATGGCTGGGAAGGGCCGCTCGATCTGCTGCTCGATCTGGCGCGGCGGCAGAAAGTCGATCTGCGCACGATTTCGATTCTCGATCTGGTCGACCAGTACCTGGGCTATATCGAGCGCGCGCGTGCGCTGCGGCTCGAGCTTGCCGCCGACTATCTGGTGATGGCGGCGTGGCTCGCTTATCTCAAATCGCTGCTGCTGCTGCCGCGCGATCCCGAAATCCAGCCGGGCCCCGAAGAACTGGCACTGCGGCTGCAATTGCGGCTGCAACGGCTGGGGGCGATGCGCGAAGCGGCCGCCCGGATGATGGCGCGCGACCGGCTGGGGCGCGATGTCTTTGCGCGCGGTGCGCCCGAAGGGATCAGCATTGATCGCAAAGTGCAATGGTCGGCCAGCCTGTTCGACCTGATCCAGGCTTATGGTGCGATCAAGGCGCGCAGCGCGCCGGTGGTGCACATGGTGCGCGAACGTCCGGTGATCACGCTCGAAGCAGCCCTTGAGCGGCTGTCGCGGCTGCTCGGTGTGGCCCGCGACTGGATCGACTTGCGCCTGCTCATGCCGCGCACCGAGCCCGGCAGCGATCCCCGGCTGACCCGCTCGGCGCTCGCTTCGAGCTTTGCCGCAGCGCTCGAACTGGCCAAGCAGGGCCGCGCCGAGCTGGCGCAAGAGGAAACCTTTGGCCCGCTGCGCTTGCGGGGCGTGGCATGATCGCGGGCGACGACGATTTGCTGCGTGCGGTCGAAGCCACGCTGTTTGCCGCCGAAACGCCGCTGAGTGCGGAAGAGATCGCGCGTCATCTGGGCGGTGCGCCCGTAGCGGCGGCGCTCGAGGCGCTGGTCGCGCATTATGCCGGGCGCGGTGTCGAGCTGGTTTCGCGCGGCGGACGCTGGCATTTCCAGACCGCGCCCGATCTTGCGCATCTGCTGCGTCGCGAACGCGAAGAGCCGCGCCGCCTGTCGCGCGCGGCGATCGAGGCGCTGGCGATCATCGCCTATCACGAGCCCGTCAGTCGCGCCGAAATCGAGGCCATTCGCGGCGTGCAGACCGCGCGCGGCACGCTCGACGTGCTGATGGAAGCAGGCTGGGTGCGCGTGGCCGGGCGCCGCGAATCCCCCGGGCGCCCGACGATCTATGCCACCACGCCCGCGTTCCTCGCGCATTTCGGGCTGGAAACGCGCCGCGACTTGCCCGGCATCGACGAATTGCGCGCCGCCGGCCTGCTCGATCCGATCGACGATGCTTATGCTGCTTTGACCGGCGAAGGCGCGGATTGAGAAACAGCAGCGCAAATTCTGGCGTGCTTGCGTCTGGCGAAAGCGGTGCAAAGCGCCTATCTAGGGCGTAACAAGGAGATTTACGATGGGTGGCCTGTCTCTACCGCACCTGATTGTCCTGGCGCTGGTGGTCCTGATTCTGTTCGGCCGCGGCCGGATTTCCGACATGATGGGCGATTTCGGCAAAGGCATCAAAAGCTTCAAGGAAGGCATGGCCGACGAGACCAACCGTCCGGTCACGCCGCCGCCTTCGCAATTGCCGCAAGCACAACAGCCGGTGCCGCCGGCCGCCCAGCCGGTGCAGAGCGAACATCAGGGTCCGACGGCCTGAGCACCGGGCCGGCCTGAACCATGTTCGATATTGCGCCTTCCGAATTTCTGCTGATCGCGATCGTGGCGATCGTGGTGATCGGTCCCAAGGACCTGCCGCTGGCCTTGCGCACCGCCGGGCGCTGGATCGCGCGCGTGCGGCGTGTGTCGAACCATTTCCGCTCGGGCATCGAAACGATGATTCGCGAAGCCGAAATGGAAGAAATGGAGCGCAAGTGGCGCGAACAGAACGCCGCAATCATGGCCGCCAATCCGGCTGCTGATCCTGCCGCGCTGCCGCATCAGGACCACGCGCCGGTCGATCCGCTGATCGCAGCTCATGCGCCCACCGATGGTGTGATGCGCCCGCTTGCCCCGACCGTGCCCGAAACGCCGGGCGATCATCCGGTATGATCGACGATATCGACCAGACGCAAGCGCCGCTGCTCGACCACCTGCTCGAATTGCGCACGCGGCTGCTGCGCGCGATCTATGCGCTGGTGGTGGCCTTTGCGGTGTGCCTCTATTTTGCCGACCGGATTCTCGGCATCCTGATCATCCCGCTCGCGCGCGCCTTTCCGGCCGGGACCGGCAAGCTGATCTATACCAAGCTCTACGGCGCGTTTTTCGTCGAAATCAAAGTCGCGCTGTTTGCCGCCTGCCTGGTCAGCTTTCCGATCATTGCCAACCAGTGCTGGGCGTTCATCGCGCCGGGGCTCTATGCGCGCGAGAAAAAAGCGTTCCTGCCGTTCCTGATTGCCACGCCGGTGCTGTTCACGATGGGCGCGAGCCTGGCCTATTTCGTGGTCATGCCCACCGCGTTTCGCTGGTTCATCGGGTTTCAGGGCATGCACGGCGGGTTGCAGCTCGAAGCGCTGCCCGGCGTCGAGGAATATCTCAATCTGGTGATGCAGTTCATTCTCGCGTTCGGCGGCAGTTTCCTGCTGCCGGTGCTGCTGATGCTGCTCAACCGCGCCGGCATCGTCACCCGCGCGCAACTGGTTTCGGCGCGGCGCTATGTGATTGTCGGCATCGTCGCGCTCGCCGCGCTGATCACCCCGCCCGACGTGGTGTCGCAGCTGATGCTGGCGGTGCCGCT
>CAITOD010000505.1 GCA_903893935.1 uncultured Sphingomonadales bacterium | reverse complement strand
GGGCGAAATAGAACGGATTGAGATCCTTGCGATCCTGTCCGTGGCGGCAGATCATCACCAGCGCCAGCGTGCCGGTACGCCCGCGCCGCAGCCGGGCGGCATTTTCGTCGACCTGGTAATTGAGCCGCAGCGCGGCTTCGGTCACGCGTTTGCGCGTCGGCTCGCTGATCGAGGTGTCGCCGGCCAGCGCGCGGCTGACAGTCGACTGGCTGACGCCGGCGGCTTCGGCAACGTCGAACGAGGTAACCCGGATGATGCGTTTTTCAGCCATAACGCGCGCCGCCCCGGTTCAGCGAAAGCTGTCTTTGGCCGCGCGCAAGGCGGCGAAAGTCGCCACCGCATCGCCGCCGCCCCAGCGCGCGGCAAGCGCCGGCTCGTCGGCGCGCAGGAACGGATTGGTCGCCAGTTCGCGCGCGAGCACGGTCGGCACAGTGGGCTCATGGTGCGCGCGCCGGGTTTCGATTTCGGCGGCATAGGCGAGCAGTTGCGCGTTGTCGGGATCGGCGTGGATCGCAAAGCGCGCGTTCGACGCGGTGTATTCGTGCGCGCAATAGATCAGCGTGGCGGGCGGCAGTGCTTTCAGCCGTTGCAGGCTGGCCCAGAACTGCGGGGCGCTGCCTTCGAACATGCGCCCGCAGCCGAGCGCGAACAGGCTGTCGCCGACAAACGCGAGGCCCGCCTCGGGCAGATGATAGGCCACATGCCCCATGGTATGCCCGCCGACATCGATCACCGTGGCATTGAACGCGCCGATCGCGACGTCGTCGCCGGCCGTGACGGTGCGGTCAATCTCGGCAATGCGCGCCGCTTCGGCGGCGGGGGCGACCACCATGCACGCGGTCTGCGCCTTGATCGCCGCGTTGCCGCCGGCATGGTCGGGGTGCCAGTGGGTGTTCCAGATCTGGGTGATCGCCCAGCCTTTGCTGTCGGCTGCGGCGAGGTAGGCATCGGCATCGGGCGTGTCGATCGCCACGGTCTCGCCGCTGGCGGGATCGTGGACAAGATAGCCGTAGTTGTCGGCAAGACAGGCGAACTGGTGAACGATCAGCGTCATGCACCGGGTTCTAGCCGAGTGCGCGCGACAAAGCAAAAGCCCGCCGGTTTCCACCGACGGGCTTTTGTGTCTCATTTCGGCCGCGCGAATGCTCGGGCCGAAGCGATCCGGATCAGCGCTGCGCCTTGAGCGCGGCGCCGAGGATGTCGCCGAGCGAAGCACCGGCATCCGATGAACCGTATTGTTCCACGGCTTCCTTTTCTTCGGCGAGCTGGCGCGCCTTGACCGAGAACGTCGGCTTTTTCGAGCGGTCGAACCCGGTGACCAGCGCATCGAGCTTCTGCCCGACCTGGAAGCGATCGGGGCGCTGTTCGTCGCGGTCGCGGCCAAGGTCGCTGCGCTTGATGAAGCCGGTGGCGCCATCTTCGCCGGCCTGGACTTCCAGACCGCCGTCGCGCACTTCGAGCACGGTGACGGTAACGACTTCGCCACGGCGCAGCGCGTTGCTGGGCGCGGCCGGAGCACCGGCGGCGGCAGCGGCAGGCGCGCCCTTTTCAAGCTGCTTCATGCCGAGGCTGATGCGTTCCTTGTCGACATCGACATCGAGCACCACGGCCTTGACCTGTTCGCCCTTGCGGTGCAGCGCCAGCGCGTCTTCGCCCGAAATGCCCCAGGCGATATCCGACATGTGGACCATGCCGTCGACATCGCCATCGAGCCCGATGAACAGGCCGAATTCGGTGGCGTTCTTGACTTCGCCTTCGACCACCGAGCCGACCGGGTGGCGTTCGGCAAAGCCTTCCCACGGGTTCTGCTGCGCCTGCTTGAGGCCCAGGCTGATGCGGCGC
The DNA here is from genome assembly GCA_903893935.1 of uncultured Sphingomonadales bacterium. Classification (GTDB taxonomy): domain Bacteria; phylum Pseudomonadota; class Alphaproteobacteria; order Sphingomonadales; family Sphingomonadaceae; genus Novosphingobium. The sequence continues at coordinate 1,208 of CAITOD010000505.1, read as the reverse complement.
TTGTCGCTATCGACTTCGAGCACCATGACATCGACTTCCTGGCTGGTCGAAACGATCTTGCCGGGGTGGACGTTCTTTTTGGTCCAGCTCATTTCCGAAACGTGGACAAGCCCTTCGATCCCGGCTTCGAGTTCGACAAACGCGCCATATTCGGTGATGTTGGTCACCACGCCCGACAGCTTGGCGCCGACCGGGTACTTGGCAGCCACGCCTTCCCACGGATCGCTGTCAAGCTGCTTCATGCCCAGGCTGATGCGCTGCGTGTCCTGGTTGATGCGGATGATCTGCACGCGCACGGTGTCGCCGATGGCGATCACTTCCGACGGGTGGTTGACGCGCTTGTAGCTCATGTCGGTGACATGGAGCAGGCCGTCGATGCCGCCCAGATCGACGAACGCGCCGTAATCGGTGATGTTCTTCACCACGCCGTCGATGATCTGCGCTTCCTTGAGGTTCTGGATCAGCCCCGAACGCTGTTCGGCGCGGGTTTCTTCGAGCACCGCGCGGCGCGACACGACGATATTGCCGCGGCGGCGATCCATCTTGAGGATCTGGAACGGCTGCGGAATGTCCATCAGCGGCTGCACATCGCGCACCGGGCGGATATCGACCTGGCTGCCGGGGAGGAACGCGACGGCGCCATCGAGATCGACGGTAAAGCCGCCCTTGACGCGGCCGAAGATCACGCCTTCGACGCGCTTGCCTTCGCCAAATTCGTTTTCGAGCTTGTCCCACGCGGCTTCGCGGCGGGCGCGGTCGCGGCTGAGCATCGCTTCGCCATCGGCATTTTCGACGCGATCGACATAGACTTCGACTTCATCGCCGACCGACAGCCCGTGCGGTTGGCCGGGGGGGGCGAATTCGCGCAAAGGCACGCGGCCTTCGCTCTTGAGACCGACGTCGATGACGGCCTTGTCGTTTTCGATGGCGGTAACTGTGCCTTTGACGACGCGGCCTTCAAAGCCGCCATTGCTGGCATCGCCAAGCGTTTCGTCGAGCATCGCGGCGAAATCGTCGCGCGTGGGGTTGGAAGCCATAAGTGGGGTTCTAGTCCTGCTGTGCTGTATTTCCGGCCAGGCGGTTGTCTCCGCCGGTCTTTCGTCCGCGCATGATCGTATGCGATGGCGATCCATTCGCCCGCGGGGTAAAAGGGCCGAACCACCCGCCGGGCCGGATGCCATGGCGGGTATCCGGCAAGCTGGCGGATG
>CAITOD010000504.1 GCA_903893935.1 uncultured Sphingomonadales bacterium | reverse complement strand
GCCGCCCGCTGATCCGCGCATAGGCGTCGGCCATATAGGCCGCCGACCGCTCGTCGCGCGTCAGCACATGCGTCATGCCATGGTCCAGCCGCGCCAGCGCATCATAGAACGGCAGGCTGGTATCGCCGCACAAGCCGAACACATGCCGCACGCCATGCGCCTGCAACATGCGCACCGCTGCTTCGGCGCCGGTCGGGGTATTGGCCATGGTCGCTCCCTCTTTATCGCATGGGATCATTGCCCTTGCTGGGCTTTGCCCCTCGCCATACGCCGGCAAGCCATTGAATACGCGAAGCGGGCTATAACAAAGCCTGCCGTTTGCTGACCGGGCATGATGTAATTGCGCAGCATCAGGCGGATTTTCGGGAAATAGAATATGCGCCCGAACCGATTGGATTTATAAAAACGCCTTCATGCCAATATATTTTTGCGTCAAATAATCGGCCATGGACGATCCATTACAATTCGGGTCGTTGCCTGTCCGGCTCGGGCCCCTGTCGCCCGCACCAGTCAGGGTTTCCTGCGATCAGGGACGGATCGATCGGCTTTGCGTCCATCACGAAGGAGTTCACCGTGCGCAAATGGCACCGCTGGTTCAGCCTGTTCTTCGGATTTTTCATGGTGTGGATGAGCGTCACCGGCCTGATCATCCACGGCACGCACCTGTTCGGCGGCAAAGAGCATCATGATGGCCCGCCACGCGCCGCTGCGGCTGCGGCCCCGACCCAAGCAAAGCCCGCTACGCCGGCATTCGTCTGCCCGCCCGACTATATGTGCAGACCCAAGCCAAAGGATGGCGCGATTCCGCTGCCGGTGCTGATCCAGCATCTCCATTCGGGTGAAGCGCTCGGACCGCTGGGTACCGCCCTGTCGATCGCCACCGGTTTTGCACTGCTGTTCTTCAGCATTTCGGGCATCTGGCTCTATGTCCAGATGTGGCGTTTCCGCGCCCAGCGCCAGCTTGCCCCGCGCTGGCTGTGGAAATAAGCCAGCGTCAGGACCGCAAATGAACACGCTCCCCTCTATCGATCGGCGGTATTGGCTGACGCTGATGCTCGCCAGCGTGTTTGGCACCAACACCGGCGATTTCGTCGCCGATTACCTGCATATCGGCCATCTGGTCGGGCTGCCCTGGCTTGCGGGATTGCTGGCGGTGATCGTGCTGCTCGATCGTATGGTGCCGCTGCGCTGGCCGCTGTGTTTCTGGCTGGCGGTAATCACCGTGCGCACCGCCGCAACCAACATCGGCGACGGCTTTCACGATTTCGACCTCGGCTTCGGCGTTTCGCTGCCGCTGGTCAGCCTGGTGTTTGCGGCTGCGGTGGCGCTCTATGCCCGGCACAATCGCGCGCGGGTGGCCGATGGCACACTGCGGGTCGATGCGATCTATTGGCTGTGCATGGTGCTGGCCGGGGCATGGGGCACGATCGCCGGCGACTTCGCGTCGTTCGGCCTGACCAACCCGCCACTGTTCCCGCCCCTGGCCACAGCGCTCACCGCGCTGCCGCTGGCGCTTGCGTTTGTGGCCGGGCGCGGCGGGCGGCGGCTGCACCCGCTGTATTATTGGGGCACGGTCGCCCTGATCCGCACGGCGGGAACTTGCGCGGGTGACGCGCT
>CAITOD010000503.1 GCA_903893935.1 uncultured Sphingomonadales bacterium | reverse complement strand
GGTCATCGCGGGTGCGAATGACCGGTCGCGAGCGCGCCTAGCACGACAATCGCGGCGAAGCGATGGGCAAGGCAGGAATTGTGCGCGAGGGCGACTTTGATACTGCATCGCAACAAGGGGTTGGACGGAAGCCGGCCCGGTGTGTAGGGGTGCGCGCGGTGGATCCGGGTCGGACCGGGCACCAAAGGCTGGCGAGACGTGTGTGCTCCCGCTTGTAAGGGAGCACGTCCAGTGAGCGCAGCCGTTCGGCCCCAACCGATCCGCGCCGGTCATGCCTGAGCGCGCGCTGGCCCGGGCCGCGTCTGCGCAAGAGCGCCGCGCGGCGGCATTTGCCATGGCCGACACGGCGGCGCTGGCCGCCGCCTACGACGACATGGCCGCCGGCTGCCGGTTTCTGATCGCGCGCGGCCTTGATGCCAGCGGGCGCAGCGTGCCGCCGGGCATTGCCATGCGGCGCGCGGCCAATTGCCTCAAGGAACTCGATCGCTTTCTGGTGGTGATGATCGATGCTTGCGTGGCGCCCGACAGCGCACCGCACGGCAATCGCGCGGTCTATGTGCGCGAAGGCGACGCGGCGGCGCGGCTGTGCCGGATCAGGATGTTGCATGGCGCGTTTGCCCGTGACATCGCGCGGCTGCGCGCGATCGGCCGGATCAGGGGCCTCGCGCTGGGCGATGCGCCCGCCGAAGTCGCCAGCCGGCCGATGCGCGATCTGGCGCTCGCCACAATGGGTCACGACCTCGCCGACCAGGCCCCGGGCGCGCCGTTTGCGCTGGGCGACCGCGCGCTTGGCGCGATCGCGGCGTATTATCTGTCGCTGGCCGATCGGCTGCGCGGCGTGATCGCCGCAGCGTAGTCGCACGGCGGTGCGCCGGCGTTGGCGAGACGGGTCTCCCCGGCCAGCACATAATCGCGCGTGATCGGCACGGCATCGCGGTTGCGCACCAGTTGCAGCTGGAAATTGACCAGGCTTGCGTGCTCGAACGAGGTCGCAGCACCCGCCAGATAGAACAGCCACATGCGGTAAAAGCGCTCGTCGAACAATTCGACGATGCGCGCCCGCTGTTCCACGCAGCGGGCGTACCAGGCGCGCAAAGTCGGGGCGTAATGGCGGCGCAAGACTTCGCAATCGGCAATCATCAGCCGGCACGGCTCGATCGCGGTGACGGTTTCCGACAGCGACGGGATATAGCCGCCGGGGAAAATGTATTTGCGCGTGAAATCGTCGGTCACCGCCGGCGGTGCGGCGCGGCCGATGGTGTGGACAAGCGCGATGCCGTCGGGCGTCAGGCGGTTGTGGATCGTGCGGAAATAAGCGGGGAAATTGCGCGTTCCGACATGTTCGAACATGCCGACCGAGACGATCCGGTCAAAGGTGCCCTCCACATCGCGAAAATCGGTCAGGCTGAAAGTGACCGCATGGTCCACCCCTTCGCGCGCGGCCCAGGCGCGGGCATAGGCGATCTGCGGCTGGCTGAGCGAAATGCCGTGGACTTTGGCGCCGGTCACTTTGTGCAGGTGGATGGCAAGCCCGCCCCAGCCGCAACCGATATCGAGCACCTTATGGTCTGGCGTGAGCAGCAATTTGGCCGCGATGTGGTTCATCTTGGCAATTTGCGCCTGTTCGAGCGTGGTGACCCCGTCGGCCCAGTAGGCGCAGGAATATTGCCGGTTGGGATCGAGAAACAGATCATACAGCCGGTCATCGATATCGTAATGGTGCGCGACATTGCGCAAGCTGGCCGCGCGCGCGTTGATCCGGTTGATCCTCCCCACCAGCGCCAGCCGCAGGCGGCCAAGCAGGCCCGGTGCGTCGAGATGCCGGCCGCTGTCCCACGCGTTGTTGGCGCGCACGAAGCCGACAAAATCCATGATGTCGCCGCCCGTCACATCGAGCCGCCCGTCCATATAGCATTCGGCGAACCCCAGGCTGGGGTGCAGCGCGATGCGGCCGGGCACGCGCCGGTCGTGGAGCACGAGGCCAAGATCGGGCCAGCCGGGGGTTGCGGTGCCATAACGGTGCTGGCGCCCGTTCGCTTCGGTCAGCGTGAGTGTGCCGCGGCGGATCAGACGGGTAAGTGCCACATCAAGCAGAAACATCGACATCGACCAGGGATACCTTTCAGCCCCCGGACCATATTTGGGGGCGCGTTTGCCCGCCGACAACCGGCCGCAGCGGCTATTCGCCGCGCGCTTGCGGGCGGTTACAGCGCGGGCTATGCGCACGGCATGGAACTGGATCTGATCGATGTGTTCGCCACCGGCCCGCTGTCGGGCAATCCGCTGGCAGTGGTGCGCGGCGGCGATGCGCTCGATGGCGCGCAAATGCTGGCCTTGACGCGCTGGCTGGGCTTTTCCGAAACCACCTTTCTGCTCCCGCCCACCGAGCCGGGCGCCGATTATCGCGTGCGCATCTTCTACCCTTCGGCCGAATTGCCG
>CAITOD010000502.1 GCA_903893935.1 uncultured Sphingomonadales bacterium | reverse complement strand
CGCGAGCTCATGCATGCGCTCTGGGTCGCCTACACGGGCCTGGGCGACGTGGCGAGCGACGCAAGGCAGCCGTCGGCCGCGCACGAGTCCTACACGAAGGCGCTGGCGCTCTCCGAGCCGCTCGCGAACTCCGGCAGCACCGAAGCCGGACTGGACCTCTGGACGAGTCTCAAGAACATGGGCGATGCGGCACGCGATGCGCTGGCACGGATGCTGCGCGCGATCACCGGGCGCTATGACGCTCTGTTCGATTGTTCGATGCCCTATTCGATGGGCTGGCACCAGGCGCCGGGCGGCAGCGCCGCGCCCGCAAGCTGGCGCCTGCACGCGCATTTCTATCCGCCGCTGCTGCGTTCGGCGAGCGTGCGCAAATTCATGGTCGGGTTTGAAATGCTCGCCGAGCCGCAGCGCGATCTGACGCCCGAAGTCGCCGCCGCGCGGCTGCGCGCGGTCGATCCGGTCAACGGAGCCCAGGCATGACGCTGGCTGCACGGCTGCGGGCGGGATTTGCCGAGGCGTTCGGCGCGGCACCGGCAATCGAAAGCCGGGCGCCCGGCCGCGTCAACCTGATCGGCGAACACACCGATTACAACGACGGCTTTGCCATGCCGATGGCGATCGGCGCGGAAACGCGCGTGGCATTCACGCCGCAGGCCGGCGCGCCGCTGCGTGTTGCCGCGCTCGATTTCGGCGAACAGGACGCGTTCGTACCCGCCGAAGTGGTGCCCAGTGCCGCGGGCGGCTGGCGCAATTATGTGCGCGGGGTGGTCGACGAACTGAACCGCGCGGGCGTGGCAGTGCCGGGCGGCACGCTGGCGATCGCCGGCAGCGTGGCGCGCGGCACCGGGCTGTCGTCTTCGGCCAGCCTCGAAGTCGCGTTGGCGCATGCCCTGCTCGCGGGCGCCGGTTTGCAGTGGCGCGAGCTCGATATCGCGCTGCTCGCACAGCGCGCCGAATGCGGTTTTCCGGGCGTGCGCTGCGGCAATCTCGACCAGATCGCGAGCGCCGCGACCAAAGCCGGTCACGCGCTGCTGATCGATTGCCGCAGCCTTGAATTGCGCCCGATTCCGCTGCCCGCCGATATCGCGGTGATGATCGTGCAGTCGGGCGTCGAACGCGGGCTGGTCGATGGCGAATACAACACGCGCCGCATCGAATGCGAACGCGCCGCCGCTGCCATGGGCGTCGCCGCCTTGCGCGATGCCGACGAGGCCAGGCTGGCCGCCGTACAAGCCACACTCGATGCCACGACCTGGCACCGCGCGCGCCACGTGATCGGTGAAAACCGCCGCACCCTGGCTGCCGCCGAAGCGCTCGCCGCCGACGACCTGATCACCACCGGGCGGCTGATGCGCGAATCGCATATGTCGCAGGCACAGGATTTCGGCATCACCGTCCCCCACACCGACCGGCTGGCCGCCTTGCTCAACCACGCGATCGGCGAAGAAGGCGGCGCGCGCCAGACCGGCGGCGGGTTCGGCGGCGCAGTGGTGGCCGTGCTGCGCGCCGACCGGGTCGAAGCGGTGCGCGCCATGGTGTTGGCCGATTATCGCACCCCGGGGGGCGCGCTGCCCTCGATCGAGGTTGAAACGCCGGCCGCCGGGGCAGGCCTGGTCTAGCCTTCCTCGCGCGCGATTTCGCGCCAGCCGATGTCGCGCCGGCAGAAGCCTTGCGCAAAATCGATTGCATCGACCGCGCGATAGGCCATGTCGCGTGCGGCGCGCACGCTGGGTCCGCGTGCCGAAACGTTGAGCACGCGGCCGCCGCTGGCGCGCAACACTCCCGTGCCATCGCGTACGGTGCCGGCGTGGAACACTTTGGCGCCGTGGGCTTCGGCTTCGGCGAGACCGGCGATCAGCCCGCCTTTTTGCGGGGCGGCGGGATAGCCTTGCGCGGCGAGGACCACGGTCAAAGCCGGTTCGGGTGCGAAATCGGGTGGGGAAATTGCCGCCAGCCGGTTTTCGGCGACTGCGGAGAGCAGATCGACCAGGTCGCTTTTGAGCCGCAGCATCAGCACCTGGCATTCGGGATCGCCGAAACGGCAATTGTATTCGATCAGCTTGGGCCCGTCGCGGGTCAGCATCAGCCCGGCATAGAGCACGCCTGAATAGGGCGTGCCTGCATCGGCCATTGCCTTGACGGTGGGTGCGATGATCCGGGTGATCACTTCGCGTTCCAGATCGCGGGTCAGCACGCGTGCGGGGCTATAGGCGCCCATGCCGCCGGTGTTGGGCCCGGTGTCGCCATCGCCCACGCGCTTGTGATCCTGTGCCGATCCGAAAGCGACAATGGTGGCGCCATCGGTCAGCGCGAAAAAGCTCGCTTCTTCGCCGGTCATGAATTCCTCGATCACCACTTCGGCGCCCGCCTCGCCGAAATGGCCGGCGAACATGTCGGCAATCGCCGCGCGCGCCTCGTCGGGGGTCTGCGCGATCACCACGCCTTTGCCCGCGGCCAGGCCATCGGCCTTGATCACCACCGGCAGGCCGAATGTGCCGAGCGCAGCCAATGCCTCGTCGGCGCTGCGCGTACGCGCATAGCCGGCGGTCGGGATATTGGCGCGTGCGCACAAGTCTTTGGTGAAACCTTTCGACCCTTCCAACTGCGCCGCAGCCTTGCCGGGGCCGAACACGCTGATCGCTTCGCCGCGCAGGGTATCGGCCAGCCCGTCGACCAGCGGCGCTTCGGGGCCGATCACCACCAGGTCGATCGCGTGTTCGTGGCAAAACGCCACGACCGCGCCGTGGTCGGTCAGATCGACCGCATGGCATTGGGCATGTTCGGCAATGCCCGGATTGCCCGGCACCGCATGAAGCTTGCCCAGCCGCGCGCTTTGCGCCAGTTTCCACGCCAGCGCATGTTCGCGACCGCCCCCGCCCAGCAACAGGATATTCATGAGCACTCCCTTCGCCGGCGATCAGGACCACGGCTCCGCGCTGTTAGCGAGCGAAATGCCGGGCGACAACGCCCCCGCGCTGTCGATCAGCGAACTGTCGAACTTGCTCAAGCGCACGGTCGAGGATCGCTTCGGCCATGTCCGCGTGCGCGGCGAGCTGTCGGGGGTCAAACGCGCCGCGTCGGGGCACCTCTATTGCAGCCTCAAGGATGACAGCGCGCGGCTCGACGGGGTGATGTGGCGCGGGCAAGTGGCGCGGCTGGGGTTTGCGCCGGTCGATGGCATCGAAGTGATCGCCACCGGCAAGCTGACGACCTATCCCGGCCGCTCGAACTACCAGATCGTGATCGAGCGGATGGAAGTGGCGGGCGAAGGCGCGTTGCTGGCGCTGCTCGAAAAGACCAAGGCGCGGCTGGCGGCCGAGGGCCTGTTCGACCACGCGCGCAAACGCGCCATTCCCTACCTGCCGCGCGTGATCGGGGTGGTGACATCGCCCACCGGCGCGGTGATCCGCGATATTCTGCACCGCTTGCGCGACCGGTTTCCGAGCCATGTCTTGGTCTGGCCGGTGCTGGTGCAGGGCCAGGGGGCGGCCGCGCAAGTGGCGGCAGCGGTGCGCGGGTTTTCGGGCCTCGCCGCAGATGGCACGGTGCCGCGCCCCGATCTGGTGATTGTCGCGCGCGGTGGCGGTTCGATCGAGGATCTGTGGGCGTTCAACGAAGAAGCCGTGGTGCGCGCGATTGCCGATTCGACAATTCCCGTGATCAGCGCGGTCGGCCACGAAACCGATACCACGCGGGCCGATTTCGTGGCCGACCGCCGCGCGCCTACCCCCCCTGCGGCAGCGGAAATCGCAGTGCCGGTGCGCGCCGATCTGGCTGCGAACCTCGCCGAGCTCGAAGCGCGGCGCGAGCGCGCGCTGGCGCGGCAGCTGGCGCAGGCGCGCGAACGGCTCGATCTGCGCGCGCGCCGCTTGCCGCAACCGCACGCGCTGCTGGCGGCTCCCATGCAGCGGCTCGATGATCTGGGCGACCGCTTGCGCCGGTCGCTGGCGCACCGCACCGATCTGGCCGCCGCGCAACTGGCGCGGCACGCCGGCGCGTTGCGCCCGGGGCTGCTTGAAGCGCGCTTGCGGCGTGAAAGCGAGCGGCTGGCCGCGCTGCGATTGCGGCCCGAAGCGCTGGTGCAGCGGATCGCGCTGCTGCGCGGCCGCGTCGATGCGCTCGACCGGTTGCGTCGCTCGCTCGATCCCGAAGCGCCGCTGCTGCGCGGCTATGTGCTGGTCACCAATGCCGCGGGCCAGCTGGTCAAGACCCGCGCCGCCGCACAAGGCGAGGCCGAACTCGCACTCAAATTCGCCGACGGCTCGCTTGCCGTCACGCCGCGGACCACGCGCCCGCGCCCGGCAGCACCATCCGCGCAACAACCCAAATTGCTGTAACCCCCTTGCCAATGCCGGTCCTCCCCGGCACGGGGAGGGGGACCACGCGCAGCGTGGTGGAGGGGCCTGGCCCGACGCGATGCCGATCGATGACGCGTTGCGCGATCCGGAGCGCCCCCTCCACCACCCTTCGGGCGGTCCCCCTCCCCGTGCCGGGGAGGATGAGACTTCGACGATGACCTGATGCTTACCCCGCCTGCCGGCCGCCTGGCGCGGCTTCATTATCTGCCAGGAACCTTTCGCCAGCTTTCATCGGGCGATCATGTCCTGTGCGCGGTCAGCGGCGCGCGCATACCGCTCGACATGTTGCGCTATTGGAGCGCGGAGCGGCAGGAAGCCTATGCAAGCGCCGACATCGCCACGAGGCGCCTGCTCGGACAGGCCTGATACGCGTACTGCGCCGGCTCCGGCGTGATCGGAGACGCACTGCAAATTCGGCATACCCGCAATTGAAGTACCCTCATTGTTGCTTTGGCGACAGCTTGTGTCGCGAACATGCCCCATCGCTGTAACGAAAATGCAAACATCGCGTGCGGAGTCTGTGATCGCAGAAGCGCTGGAAGTCGATGTCCAACACGCATGACGGGCCGAAGATGCCGGGCTGCGCGCTTTGCAAGGTTAACCCAACCTGTGGCAAAATGGTTACATCGGTGACAAAACCACTGTGATATCAAACTCGCGACCTTTACGAGACACACCTCTAGCTGCCACTCCCGTGCAATCCGGGGGATTACGCGGAATGGGTCTGGTCGTTGCGGTCGGGTCCGTTGGTTTAACCACGCGTAACTCGCTGGTCCTGCGAGGAAGTGGCCGTTGGCTGGCTGCTACTGCTTAGAGGGGCTCGAAACATCATGAAGTATCTCAACAAGCTGAACACCGGTGTGGCGTTTGCCGCGCTGGGTCTGGCGATCTTGGCAACGCCGGCATTTGCCGATCAGGCCGCGCCTGCTGCCGATTCACCCGCCGCTACCGACAGCAAGGACGTGATCATCGTCACCGGTTCGTCGATCAAGCGCGCAAACCTGCAAACTCCCAGCCCGCTGCAGATCATCGGTTCGAAAGAACTGTCGATGTCGGGCAATGACACCATCGCCAGCGTGCTGACCAATGTCACCGCCAACGGCGCGGGCACGCTCAGCAACAACAACT
>CAITOD010000501.1 GCA_903893935.1 uncultured Sphingomonadales bacterium | reverse complement strand
TCAACGCAAAGGCCAGCAGCATCAGCCTCGACACCGGAATGCCCAGCAGCGAGGCCGCATCCCGATCGATGCTGCACGCCCGCATCGCGCGGACCAGGGCGGTGCGGGTGAAGAACAGCCGCCGCCCGATCACCAGCGCAACCGAACCCGCGAACACAAAGGCGATCTGTGTATCGAGCACAACCGGGCCGAGATGCAGCGGCCCGCGCGCCAGGATCGGCGGCAGGTTCATCGGCGCGTCGCCGACCGCGATCAGCACCAGGCGCTCCACCACGATCTGCACCGCAAGTGTGGCCAGGATCATGACGAACATGGTAGCGCGACGGTGCCACAACGGGCGCACCACCAGAACATCCGTTATAATAGAGATCGAATTCGAGCTTGTTGCGCGAATCCTCGATCGAAGCGCCATAAGGATAGTTGATCTGCGCCCAGCCGGTGATGCCGGGTTTGACCATGTGGCGTTCGGCATAATACGGCAGCTTCTGTTCGAGATCGTCGACGAATTCGGGGCGCTCGGGGCGCGGCCCGACAAAGCTCATTTCGCCTTTGAGCACGGTCCAGGTCTGTGGCAATTCATCGATGCGTAGCTTGCGGATCAGCCGGCCGATGCGGGTTACGCGCGGATCGTGCTTGCTCGCCCATTGCGCGCCGCCGGCTTCGGCATCGACGCGCATCGAACGCAGCTTGATCAGCGAAAATGCCTGACCGTAAAGCCCCACCCGGGTCTGGCGAAAGAACGCCGGGCCTTTGCTGTCGAGTTTGACCAGCACGGCAAACAGCGCGATCAGCGGAAACGTAAGCACCAGCAACGAGGCGCTGGCGGCAATGTCGAACAATCGCTTGAACGCGCTCGATACCATCCGACCCGACGAAAACCCGTCGGAAAAGATCAGCCAGCTCGGATTGACCGTATCGAGATCGACCCGGCCCGTTTCGCGTTCAAGAAACGTCGAAAATTCATTGACATGGACACCAGTCGTGCGAATCCGCAGCAAGTCCTTGAGCGGCAGGGCATTGCGCCGTTCCTCAAGCGCCAGCACCACTTCGCTGACCCCCAGGTTTTCGACATAGCGCGTCAGATTGGCAATCGCGTCGCGGTGGATCGCTTCTTCGATCACCGGCGGCTGCGCGCTCATCGCGATATAACCGACGATGACAAAGCCCGCTTCGTGGCGTTCGCCAAGCTTGCGCAACCGGTCTGCGCGCGCGCCCGCGCCCAGCACCAGCACACGCCGGCGAAACGCGGCGGTGCCGAGCAATCCGCCGAGCAGCACGCGCACGGCCATCAGCAGCGCTATGGCAATGAACATCGCGTAGAACAGGTTCGACCGCCACAAAGTGTGCGACGGGATCAGGAAATAGACCGCCGACAGCGCAATGATCCCGAGGCTGATCGCGACCAGCAGCCGCGCCCCGGCATAGCGCATCGACCGCAAGGCATCCGAACCATAGACCCGACCGCAATCATCGAGGTTTGCACCAGCGCGGCAAAGATCAGCAGCGGCGCCACGCGATCGCCGATATCGCCCAGACTGATGCCCAGTTGGCGCGCACGGACGATCCAGCCGAGTTCGCCCGCCGCGACCAGCAGCATGAAGTCGAACAATCCCAGCAACAGCACAGCATTGGGAATATAATGCTTGAACAGGCGGATCATCGGAACGGCTGTCCTTTGCGGGTGACGTCTGAGGCGCGCAGACCCCGACCGGGATGCTGGTGCTCCTGTAACCATGTCTTAGCAGCGGATATGTAAAGCGTCGGTAAACCTGACAGTCACACCCGGCTCCTGGCCGGACACAGCACCTGAAAAAACGACCTTTTTTGATCCAAAAAGCGATCGGTTGTCGGTCCGATTTACACCACGCGCGCGTCATTGCCAGCCCGTTCGGTAAACCGGTGGCGTGCGATCGCGCTGGCCATGGCCGCGGCTTGGTGCAATGAACTGCAAGATGCGGGAGAAGGAACTGCGGATCGCGCTGGTCTGCTATGGCGGGATCAGCCTTGCGGTCACGATGCACGGTGTAACCAAGGAAGTGTGGCACGCCACGCGCGCGAGCCGCGCCTGGCATGCGGGCGACGCGCTGCCGCAAGGCGTTGCCGGGGTCTATGCCCGGCTGTTCGACACGATCGGACGCGGCCGCGATCTGGCGCTGCGGCTGATCCCCGACATCCTGACCGGCACCAGCGCGGGCGGGATCAACGCGGTGTTTCTCGGTCAGGCGCTGATCAGCGGGCAAAGCCTCGATGCGCTGACCGACTTGTGGCTCGATGCGGCCGACAGCGACGTGCTGATCGCGCCCGAAGCGCGGCCGTGGGGCCGCCTTGCCAAGATCTGGGCGTGGCCGGTGGTGTGGCTGGCGCTGCGTCTGCCAGGCACCGGGCTCGACGACGACGGGCTCGCGCCCGACACGCGCGCCGAAGTCCGCGCCAAAGTCTCGCGCCTGATCCGCGCGCGCTGGTTTGCCCCGCCGTTCAGCGGCATGGGCTTTTCGCGCCTGTTGGCCGATGCGTTCGCGCGGATGGCAGGCACCGGCGATCAGGAGCCCTTGCTGCCCCCCGGGCACCCGCTCGATCTGGTGGTGACGGCGACCGATCTCGCCGGGCATCGCGCCGAACTGCGGCTCAACAGCCCGCCGCTGGTGCACGAAAGCGAGCATCGCCTGACGATCGGCTTTCACGCGATGGCGGCACCCGCTGCCATGCTGGCGCCGCCGGTCGAACTGATCCTTGCGGCGCGCGCCACGGCGAGCTTCCCCGGCGCGTTTCCGCCGCTGATGCTCAAGGAAATCGACACGCTGGCCGCCGAACGCGGCCTGGCCTGGCCGGGACGCGAGCGGTTCATCAAGCAGGTCATGCCCGAGCGCTGGCGCGAAGGCCGCGCCGACGAGGCCGCGCTGATCGATGGTGCGGTGCTCAACAACCGCCCGTTCGGCGAAGCCATGGCGGCGCTGCGCGACCGGCCGGCGCGGCGCGAAGTCGATCGCCGGTTTGTCTATATCGAGCCCTTCCCCTCCACGCCCGAAGCCGCGCATGTGCGCGATCCGGGGTTTTTCACCACGATCTTTGCCTCGATGTCGGCGATCCCGCGCGAGCAGCCGATCCGCGACAACCTCGCGATGATCAATCTCCAATCGCGCACGCGCGAACGCCTGCGCGCGCTGATCGAGACTTTGCGCCCCGATATCGAAGCCAAAGTGGCGCAGCTGTTCGGCTATACGCTGTTCTTTGAATCGCCCAGTCGCGCCCGGCTGACCGGCTGGCGCGCCAAGGCGCAGCAGGCCGCGGCGCAATCAGCGGGATTTGCCT
>CAITOD010000500.1 GCA_903893935.1 uncultured Sphingomonadales bacterium | reverse complement strand
TTTTTTGGTCCCGCGCAATCGTAGCTTAACCGCCGTGGCAAAACTACCCGCAGACCACAGACACCAGGCGGACGGTTCGACACATCAATTGGTCACCAAATTCCAGACAGAGCAAAGGTGCCCCAAGCCGCCTCAGTGCTTTGAGGTATGCATAAAACGGGACTGGGGTAGATGTCGCAAAGTGATCCGGCACGCGGCAAGGGCTATGGGTGGCGGATGCGTCTTGGCATGCTGTTGCCATCCAGCAATCCGGTTGCCGAACCCGAACTGACCCGGTTTCTGCCCGAGGGCGTATCGTTGAACACCACGCGCCTGAAACTGGCGGGCAGCACACGCGAAGACTTGCTGGGCATGACCGATGGCGTTGAACAAGCCGTCAAATTGCTGGCCGACGCCGGCGTTGACCGGCTGGTGTTCAATTGCACGGCGGTTTCGACGTTCGATCCTGCCATGGGCGAGGCCTTGCGCCAACGCATGGAGTCCACCGGTGGAAGGCCGGCGACCAGCACTTCGGACGCGATCGTCGCGGCGCTGGCAGCATTGGCCCCGCGCAAAGTGGCGCTGGTAACACCCTATATCGACGCGGTGGTGGAACGGGAAATCGGGTTTCTCAATCACTATGGCTATGAGGTGGTGCATAAAGTCGGGCTGGGCCTGGCCGAGGGCAAGGCCATGGCCTCGGTCGAACCTGGCCAATGGTTTCGCGAAGGCATGGCGTGCGCCGGCACCGGCGCGGATTGCGTGTTCGTCAGCTGCACCGCCATCCGCGTGTTCGATGTGATTGCCGGGCTGGAGCGCGACCTGGGTCTGCCGGTGCTGACCAGCAACCAGGCCATGCTGTGGTGGTGCCTGCGCGAGGCGGGGCTGCAGGACCGCATCCCGGCGCTCGGCCGCTTGTTCGCATAGGCCCCGGGCCTGATTCAGACATATCCCGCTTCAGACATATTCAGGGACGCAACTTTCATGGAATTGTGGGCATGACGATCCGGGGCAAGGCGCATATCGCGGGTGCGTTCGAGCACCCGTCGCGCGATCTGCCAGACCATTCGGTGCAACAGATCCATGCCGAATGCGCGTTGGGCGCGCTGGCCGACGCAGGCCTGTCGATCCGCGATGTCGATGGCTATTTTTCGACCGGCCAGCTCGGCTTCGGCGCGGTTTCGATGACCGAATACATGGGTCTGCGGCCCAGCTATGTCGATGGCACGTTTACCGGGGGGTCGTCCTATCTGGCGCATGTCGGCCATGCCGCGGCGGCGATCGCGGCCGGCAAATGCAAAATCGCGCTGATCACGCAGGGCGCCAAAGTGCGCGGCGTGCTGCGCGGCCCAAAACACAGCGGCGACACGCCGGAATTTCCGTTCGAAACCGTCTATGGCGAAACCAATGCGGGCATCTACGCGCTGGCGGCGCGGCGCCACATGCACGAATACGGCACCACGGCCGAACAGCTCGCCGCGGTCAAAGTGGCGGCGTCGCACTATGCCAGGCACAATCCTAACGCGCTGCTGCGCAAGCTGGTGACGGTCGAGGATGTGGTCAATTCGCCGATGATCGCCGATCCGCTGCACCGGCTTGATTGCTGCGTGGTCACCGACGGGGGCGGGGCGATCGTGGTGGTCGCGCCCGAAATCGCGCGCGAGCTGCAACGGCCTTCGGTGCGCATTCTTGGCCATGCCGAACATATCAAGCATAGCGGCAATGGCCCCAATGATTTCACCAGCACTGGTGCGGCCGTGTCGGCGCCTCGGGCCCTTGCCGAAGCGGGGGTCAGCCTTGGCGATATCGATTACGCCTCGATCTACGATTCGTTCACGATCACGGTGATCATGACGCTCGAAGATTTCGGGTTCTGCAAAAAGGGCCAGGGCGGGGCATTTGTCGCCGATGGCGCGCTGGCGCTCGACGGGGTGATCCCGGTCAACACCGACGGCGGCGGTTTGTGCAGCAATCATCCCGGGTACCAGGGCGGGCTTGTCAAGATTGTCGAGGCGGTGCGCCAGTTGCGCGGCGAGGCCCATCCCGAAACCCAGGTGCGCGATTGCGCGATTGCCGTGGCGCATGGAACCGGCGGCGGCATGTCGCGGCAGGCCAGTGTCACGCTCGTTCTGGGGCGGGGGGACGCGTGATGTCAGCACAGCAATTGCCAACTCCGGTGCCTTATGTCTCGGGCGAGACCGAACCGTTCTGGTCGGGGGCAAAGGCGGGAAAACTGATCCTGCCGCATTGCACCCATTGCGACCACACCATCTGGTACCCCAAGAAATTTTGCGGCGAATGCGGATCGCTGGTGGTTGAATGGCGCGAAGCGAGCGGCGAGGGAACGCTGTACAGCTTTACGCAAGTTCATCGCGGCGAAGGTCCCTATCGCGATCTTGCCAGCTTTGTTCTCGCGCTGGTCGATCTGGATGAAGGCGCGCGGGTCCTGACCAACATTGTCGATGCCGATCCGGCGCAGTTGTTCGTCGGGCAACGCGTGCGCGCAGTGTTCCATGACGCCGGCGATGCCGCGGCGCTGGTGCGTTTCACCCCCCTTTCACAGCAGAGCACATAACTTCGATGGACAAGACATTCGCAACTTGCGCCGAGGCGCTGGCCGACATTGCCGACGGATCGTCGGTGGCGATCGCCGGATTTGGCGTCGGGCATTCCTATCCGAACTCCCTCGTACTTGGCCTGCGCGATCAGGGCGCCAAAAATCTGCGGATCGTGGCCAATTCGATGGGCGCGGGCGGTGATTTTCGCCCGCAGATCCTGGTGCAGAACGACCAGGTCAGCAGCCTCGTCCTGTCATTTTCGGCCCGGCCAGGCTTGCCTTCGCCCGAGCAGATCAAAATCGAGGCCGGCGAAATCGGGCTCGAAATCGTGCCCCAGGGGATTCTGGTCGATCGGTTGCGCGCCGCCGGTGCCGGATTTCCCGCGTTCTACAGCCCGGTTACGGTGGGCACGCCGTTGCAAGAGGGCAAAGAAATAAGGAATTTCGGGGGGCGTGATTTTGTCCTCGAACATGCGCTGCCAGTCGATGTTGCGCTGATCCGGGGCTATCGCGCCGACCCCTATGGCAACGTCGAATTCCGCGGCAGCAGCGCGCATTTCCACGCCAGCTTTGCCAAAGCCGCAAAGATTGCGATCGTCGAAGTCGAAGAAATCGTCGAGGCGGGCGCCATTCCGCCCGAACGTGTCGGCCTGCCGGGTATTTTCGTTTCGCGCGTGGTCAAGACCACCGCCAAATATCCCGCGCCCAAGGGTTCGATGGGGCGCCGCGCAGCCGAGAGCAATCGCGAATATTTCGGCAAGCCCGCGCTCAGCCGGTCGGCCATGGCGCGTCAGGTGGCCGAAATGTTGCCCGACGATGCCTATGTCAATCTCGGTTCGGGCCTGCCCACGCTGGTCGCCGGCCATGCGCGCGGCAAAACGATCATCCTCCACGCCGAAAATGGCGCACTGGGCTATGATCTGATCGATGACCCCGACCAGATCGACGTCGATTTCTTTGATGCTGCGGGCAATTTCATCAAGTTGCGGCCTGGCGGCGCGGTGTTCGACAGTGTCGTGTCGTTCGAAGTGGCGCGTTCTGGAAAGCTGTCGGCGATCGTGCTGGGCGCCTATCAAGTCAGCGAACGTGGCGACCTCGCCAACTGGGCGCTGCCCGGGCAAGTCGGCGGTGGCATCGGCGGGGCGATGGATCTGGCCTCATCGGGAAGCCGGCTGATCGTGCTGATGGAACACAGCGACAGCAAAGGCCGGCCCAAACTTGTCGCGCAATGCAATTACCCGTTGACCGCGCCGGGCTGTGTCGATGTCGTGGTGACCGACCTGGCGGTGCTGGAACGCATCGCTGGACGGTTTGTCGTGACCGCGATGGTCGAAGGATTTTCGCAGGACGAGATTCGCTCGATCACGCCGATGGACGTCGGGTTTGCGGACCACGTCCGCAGCATTTCAGTGGATTCGCAATAACACTGCCCAGTTGCTACAGGAGAAATGAATATGAAGGTTTCCCAGACAGTTATGCTCAACGCACCGGCCGATCAGGTGTGGGCCTATGTGCGCGATTTTTACAATGTGGCCGAATGGCAGCCGCACATAACGTCGGCCGAGCGCGGCACCAACCCGGGTGAACGCGTCGTGTTGATGAAGCGCGGCAACACCGTGCTTGACCGCATCGCCACGCTCGATGACGACAAGATGGTGCTGGCCTATGAAATGGTGCCCGACCAGGTGCTGCCGCCGGGCGTGCCGAAGCTGGAAGGATTTCTGGCGACGTTTGCCGTGACTGCCCACGGCGACAAATCCAGCGTGGATTACAGCATCGTCGTCGAAGTGCCCGAAGCCATCCGCCCGATGGCCGAAAAAGGCATGGGTGGAGACATTGCCGGTGCACTTGAAGGTCTGTCGGCAAAGTTCGGCGCGGCCTGAACCCGGCGCAGGTTGCTCAATCGGGCCGCATTGCTTCAGGCGGTGCGGCCCGACTGGTTTTTTGGCCTCCTCCGACGGGATGACGCTGACAGGTTTGCCGCGCTTGTCCGCCTAGCGTACATGGTCGAACGGCATCGCATATTCAAAATAAAATGTTCGTTATCAATAGTATATGAATTTGAAAGAGCGGGCCGTCCCGCGTGTTGGCGGCCCGGACGAAGGTCCATCAGCATTGCGCGCCTGCCGCACTGTGGTATCAAAATTTTGATAAAAATCAAAAAGCCACATGGGAAAAGGTGCATGGGAGATGTTCGTTGACCTATAGGCGCATTCGATCACTGACGCGGGGCATCGAGGTGCTGCGCTACCTCAACACCGTCCAGGGCGCACAGCCGACCGACATCTGCAAAGAGTTGAAGCTGCCGCGTCCCACGGTTCATCGCATTCTCGATACGCTCGAGGAAATGAGGCTGGTTCACCGCGGATATTATTCGCGCGAATTCCGCCTGACCGATGGGGTCAAGCGCCTCGCCCGCGCCAAGGGTGTTTATGAAGAACTGCGCCAGGCCGCCTGGCCCGTGATGCACGAACTGACCGCACGGCATGTGTGGCCGTGCGATCTGGCGGTGTTTCATGACAATGCCATGCTGATCGTCGAATCCACGCATCGGTCGAGTCCGCTGTCGTCGGATATCGGCATGGTCGGGCTGTCGCGATCGATGACCAAGAGTCCGCTGGGGCGTGCATTCCTCAGCCATTGCAGCGATGCGCAGCGCGAAGCGATCTTTGCCGCGCTGGCCTTGCGGGCCGGCGAAAACGACGGGTTGTTGCACCAGCGCGAAGCCATCGACCGGATGGTTGAACAAGGGCGCCGCGATGGCTTCAGCATGTGTCCGGAATTGCCGCATACGCGCTGCGCCAGCATTGCCGTGCCGATCCGCGCGCATCGCCAGGTTGTCGCGACGATGAACATGGTCTGGAACATCAAAGAACTGACTTTTGCCGAAGCCGGCACCCAGCTTGGCGTTCCCTTGCTGGCAGCGCGCGATCAAATCGAGCGGCGCCTGGCCGACGTTGATCTGCAACCCGTCATGACGGGGCCTGAAGCGCGTGCATACGACAGTGCTGTCAATGCTGATCCAGGCGCAGATCCGCGCATCGGGTCGCCCGCGCCGCACGTTTACTGACCGAATTTTTTCGCAACTAGTTGAAATGGAGTAATGCCCGTGAGCACAATCGGATTTCTTGGAGCCGGGCGCCTGGCCCAGATGCTGGCCCCCAAAGCGGCCAAGGCGGGATGGAAAGTCATCCTGTCCAATTCACGCGGTCCCGACACGATGTCTGAACTGGTTGCCGGAATTGACGGCGATGTAACCGCCGCGACCCCCGCCGACATGGTGACCGCGTCCGACGTCGTCATCCTGGCGATCCGCTGGCCGCAGATCGCCGATGCCACCGCCGGCATCGACTGGTCGGGCAAAGTGGTTGTCGATGCCACCAACAACCGACTGGGGCCCAAGCCCGAAGATTTCATCGACATCGGCGGTGTGCGGTCAAGCGATATTGTTGCGGGACATGTCCCTGGCGCGCGGCTGGTCAAAGCGTTCAACCACGAACCTATTCCGGTGTTCGGCCAATCGCTGCCGCCGCAGGACGATGCCAAGGTGCTGTTCCTGGCCGGATCGGACGAGCACGCCAATGCGCTGGTGGCACAATTCATCCGTGATCTGGGTGCAGAACCGATCGATCTCGGCCCAATCGACCAGGGCGGCATGCTGATCGCGATGGGCGGGCCGCTGACCAACAAGTTCAAGCTTTATACCAAGGCCGACGCCGAGGCGGCCATCTCCGCCGCAAGCTGAATGATGCTGTGCCGCGCCTGATCGGACATCGATTCGGTCAGGCGTGGTGGCCACAGGCGAAACCCAGACAATGCGTCTGATCGCCCAGCCGAACAGTGGGCTGCGAGCGTTCTGGATCGCCTAAATTTTATTTTTATTACAGCACTTTATCCCAATGTCGCGCGCCTCAATCGCCAGGTTCGCGGCAGCCGGACGGGTCGTCGTTGCGATCACCGGAAGCACCTCGCGAGACACCAAGCGGACGCCCTGGTTCCGATTGTTGCAATGGTCCGGGTTCGGCGTGACTTACGCCCAAAGCAAAAGTCCAGTAGGCAAAAGGGGAGGCATATGAAACGCTCAGTTGGTCAATATCGGGCAGTCGTGGGGCTGGGTGTGAGCGCGATCGCGCTGATGTCCTGTGCGGGCACCGCGCAAGCGCAAACCAAGCCTGCGGACAAGGCCGCCGCGACCGAAACGCCGGAAATCATCGTGACGGCGCAATATCGTTCGCAAAG
>CAITOD010000499.1 GCA_903893935.1 uncultured Sphingomonadales bacterium | reverse complement strand
GGCCAGGCGTTCGCGTTTCAGGATATCGACCGCATGGCCGATCAGGCGGGCGACGGCTTCGGGGCTTTGCCAGCCGGTGTGCGCGGTCAGCACCGCGCGCGGGGCCTGGCGCAAGGGGTGGTCGGCGGGCAGCGGTTCGGCCGAATAGACATCGAGCCCGGCGCCGGCCAGATGGCCGTCGTGGAGCATGGCGAGCACTTCGGCTTCGTCGGTCAGTTCGGCGCGCGCGGTGTTGATGAACACCGCGCCGTGCTTCATCTGGCGCAGCCGCGCGGCATCGAGAAAGCCGGCGGTTTCGGGCGTGTAGGCCAGATGCGGCGAGACGATGTCGGCGCGCGCGAGCAACGTGTCGAGATCGACCTGTTCGATACCCGCCAGATCGACCGGGCGGCGCGCCCAGACCAGCACTTTGAGCCCCAGCGCCATGGCCAGGCGCGCGACTTCGCCACCGATCGCGCCCATCCCGACCAGCCCGATGGTCTTGCCGTAAAGCTCGCCGAGCGGCGCCCCCGCCCAGCCGCCGCTGCGCACGCTGGCGTCTTGCGCGGCAATATCGCGCCATACCGCAAACAGCAGCGCGATCGTGTGTTCGGCCACCGCGCGGTCGCCATAGCCCTTGATCGTGTGCACCGGGATGCCGCGCTCGGCCGCCGCGGGCAGATCGACGAAATTGGCCGCACCGGTGCCGAGGAACAGGATTTGCTCAAGCGCAGGGCAGGAGTCCATTACGGCGGCAGTGACCCGGCTTTCGTTGACCACGATCACCCGGTAGCCTTGCGCGCGCGCGATCATCGTCGCCTCGTCGGGCTGGCCGAGGTAATGCGTCACGAGGGTCTCGTCGGCGCCGGCGCTGACAAAGGCCTCGACCAGCAGATCGGTGGAATCGGCAAGCACGGCAAAGCTGGTGGTCATTGGCAACTTCCATAATCCTCCCCGCACCGGGGAGGGGGACCGTGCGAAGCACGGTCGCGGCTGGCATCAGAATGCCGGGGCTTTGCGGTTGGGGCAAGCCCCCTCCACCACCCTTGCGGGCGGTCCCCCTCGCCGACACGGGGAGGATTTCTGTTGGCGAAATCGGGGTTGGCCGCGTCTTGTTCCCGCACCGGCAAAAACCGCGCCACAATCCGCTTGTTTGCTGCCGCTACACGCTGCAAACTTGCAATTCACAGGGAGTCTACCGGCGAAATGTCACACCCACATGCGCCTGCAGGACGAAACACCATGCGCCTTCTGACCGCGCTGGCCTTCGCATGCGTTGGCAGCACCGCTGCTGCGCAACAGGCTGATGCGCCGCCGCATGCCGATATGGCCGATATGGCGCATGCCGGGATGAGCCACGACGACATGGCCGCGCCCAAGACGCCGCAGATCCTGCCCGGTTATGGCCAGGGCGGCTTTGCGATCACCACCAAGGTCGCGCGCGCGCAGGAATTTTTCGACAACGGCATGCAGCTTGCGCATGCCTTCGCGCACAAGGCCGCGATCGGCGCGATGGCCGAGGCTGCGCGGCTCGATCCGGCTTGCGCGATGTGCCTGTGGGGCGAGGCGTGGGCTTCGGGGCCGACGATCAATTACGGCAAATCGAGCGACGAGCTCAAGCCGCTGAGCGAGATGGCCGACAAGGCGGCCGAACTCGCCGAAAAGGCGGGCACCGCGCGCGAAAAGGCGCTGATCCACGCGCTGCAGCTGCGCTATACCAATGGCGGCGGCGGAAAACCCGGCGATCTCGATTTCGCGCGCGCGATAGCGGTCATGGCCGCGCGCTATCCGGCGGATGACGAGATCGCGGTGATCGCGGCCGATGCCTGGCTGATGACGGCAGGCGATACGGCCGAAGAGGGCAAGCTCAACGCCGAACTGGCGATTCCGCTGCTCGAAGCCGTGCTCAAACGCCGGCCCGATTACACCCCGGCGATCCATTTCTACATCCATGCCACCGAAATCGCCGGCGAGCCTGCGCTCGCCGAAAGCTATGCCGACCGGCTGGCGTCGCTGGCGCCACGGTCGAGCCATCTCGTGCACATGCCGAGCCACACCTTCTATTGGCTGGGCCGCTATCAGGACGCCGCCAATGCCAACATGCGCGCGGTGGAGATCGGCATCGAAAATGCCAAAACGCTCGGGCTGCCGCCGCCCGATGGCGTATGGGGATTGCCCTACCACGCGCACAACGTGACATATGGGCTTGGCGGCGCGCTCGAGGCCGGCGACGGCAAGACCGCGCTTGCGCTCGGTCGCCCGCTGGTCGAGCGGTCGCAGGCCAAGGACAGCGCCGAACCCTATAGTCAGTTGCTCGCGGCGAACGGCTATTTCGCCATGGCGCAGTTTGCCGAGCCGGGCGAAGTGCTGGCGCTGCCGCAGCCCAAATTGCCGTTCCTCATGGCCGCATGGCATTATGCGCGCGGCGAGGCTTTTGCGCGCAAGGGCGACGCGGCGGGCGTGCGCAAGGAAGCTGCGGCCATTCGCGGCGTAACCGGCAAGCTGACGTGCGATGACGGTTCGGCCCAGGCCCAGTTGCAGACCTTCATTGCCCGCAACGTGCTGGTCGGGCGCGCCGCGATGATGGACGGGCACGCGGATCAGGCTGCGATCGAGTTCGAGCAGGCGGCCGAAATGCAGGAAAGCCAGGACTTCAGCGCGGTGTCGGACCCGCCCGCCTGGTATTATCCGGTCCGCCGCGATCTGGCTGCGGCCCGGCTGGCGCAAGGCGACACGGCGGATGCGCGCGTGCAAGCCGAGGCGGCGCTCAAATATCGGGCCAAGGATCCGGGTACGCTGGCGCTGCTGCAAAAGCTGGGGCCGGGTGGGGCTGGGCATTGAGCAGCGCTTTGGGCTATTTCAGCGCGAATGCTTCGACAGGCTCAGCACGAACGGAGCTTTTTTTGGATCAATACCTTTTCAACATCCGTTCGTGCTGAGCCTGTCGAAGCATGCGCGCAAGGGCCAGCACGAACGGGCTTTGGGAATAAACGGAAACCTTGCTCAGTCCGCGAAATCGGGGCTGGTTGCTTCCAGTTCGCGGACCAGCGCGGTCCATTCGGGCAGGCCGGTGTTCTGGCCGCCGAAGTTCTCGCATTGGCGCGCGGTCCGTTCGCGCACCGCTTCGCGCACCGGGTAGAGCCGGGCGCCGCCGCTCATGGCTGCGATCTGCACCTGGCAGGCGCGTTCCAGATTGTACATCGCGGCAAAGGTTTCGGGCACCGTGGCATAAGCGGTCAACAGCCCGTGGTTGCGCAGCACGAGCGCGCCGTGCGTGCCGAGATCGGCGACCAGCCGCGGCTTTTCGTCTTCAAGCAGCGCGATGCCTTCGTAATCGTGGTAGCCGATGCGGTTGTAGAACTGGAGCGAATACTGGCTGATCGGCAGCAGGCCATCGGCCTGGCAGGCGACCGCGACGCCGGCGATCGTGTGCGTGTGCATCACGCAGCCGACATCGTGGCGCGCGGCATGGATTGCGGTGTGGATCACGGCGCCCGCCGGATTGACGTCGCGCGCCGAAGGCGTCTCGTTGATCGGAAAGCGCACCAGCCGACTGGCGGTCACTTCGTGGAACTGGTCGCCGAAACGGTTGATCAGGATGTCTTCGGTGCCCGGAATGCGCGCCGAAATATGCGTGTAGACGACATCGGTCATGCCGAATTTGGCCGCCAGCCGATAGCACGCGGCCAGTTCGTAGCGGGTCTGGCGCTCGGCGTTGTCCAGATGAAGCGCGGTTGCCATCAGCAGGGTTCTCCCAATTGCCGCGCCAGCACGCGCAGCCGCGAATTGATCTCGTCGCGATCGACATAGGCGCCCTGCAGGTGCCGCTCGCCGGTCTGCGGGTCGAATTCGCGCCGGGCATGCAGCACGCGGCGGTTGTCGAACGCCCACAT
>CAITOD010000498.1 GCA_903893935.1 uncultured Sphingomonadales bacterium | reverse complement strand
CGGCACGATCGTGGTGCCGTTGCAATCGATCGTTGCAGGCACGGTTACCGGTTCGCGCACCAGCGTGACCGTGCCGGGGTTGACCGGCATGCGGTAAAATGCCGGCCCGTTGCGCGCGGCAAAGGCTTCGAACCGGTCGAGTGCGTTTTCCTCTTCGAACACCATGGCATAGCTTTCGAGCGCGAACGGCGCGTTGAAAATGCCCGCGCAGCCGCAGGCGGCTTCTTTCAGATGCCGCGCGTGCGGCGCGGTATCGGTGCCCAGGAACACGCGGTCGCAGCCCGAGGTGACCAGCCGGCGCAACGCCACCCGGTGGTGTTCGCGCTTGGCCACCGGCAGGCAATAGGCGTGCGGGCGGATACCGCCGACCAGCATCGCGTTGCGGTTGAGATGCAAGTGCTGCGGGGTCACTGTCGCTGCCACGTTGGGCCCGGCCGAGCGGACGAAATCGGCGGCTTCGGCCGTGGTGATATGTTCGAACACCACGCGCAATCGGGGCAGATCGGCGGTGAGCCGCACCAGCGTGCGATCGATGAACACCGCTTCGCGGTCAAAGATATCGACATGCGCATCGGTCACTTCGCCGTGTACCAGCAGAGGCATGCCGATCGCCGCCATGCGTTCGAGCACCGGATAGATCCGCGCGATATCGGTGACCCCGTGCGCCGATCCGGTGGTGGCATGCGCGGGGTACAGCTTGGCCGCGACAAACACGCCTTCGGCAAAGCCGCGCGCCACTTCGTCGGCATCGGTGGTGTCGGTCAGATAGAGCGTCATCAGCGGGGTGAAACCGGCATGCGTGCCGAGTGCTGCCGCAATGCGTGCGCGATAGGCCGAAACGCCGGCCACATCGGTCATCGGCGGGTTGAGATTGGGCATCACGATGGCGCGGGCAAACTGGCGCGCGGTGTAAGGCACCACGCCTTTGAGCAGTTCGCCATCGCGCAGATGGACATGCCAGTCATCGGGGCGGGGAATGGTGAGGTGCGTGTTCATGGTCTTCCCCATAAGCCGATGCATCCCTATCTGTCATCCATGCAAGACACGCCCCCCCGTCTGTTCGACCGCGCCGTGCTGCGGCTGTCGCCGCTCGATCCCGGCGAGGATGTCGCAGGCTTTGTGCAAGGGCTGGTGACCAATGACGTGACCGGCGCGCTGCCGGTCTGGGCCGGATTGCTGACCCCGCAAGGCAAAGCGCTGTTCGATTTCCTGGTCTGGCGCGACGGTGAGGCGCTGCTGATCGATTGCGAAGCGGCAGCGGCCGAAGCGCTGGCACGGCGGTTCTCGCTCTATCGCCTGCGCCGGCGTATCGCGATTGCGCGCGATCCGGGGCTTGGCGTGTTCTGGCAGGCCGCCGATGCCGGCTTGCCAGCGGGCGCGGTGCCCGACCCGCGCCTGCCCGCGCTCGGCTGGCGCTGGATCGGCCCGGTCGGCGAGCGCGATACGGCGGTCGATCATGCCTGGCTGGCGCACCGGCTGGCGCTGGGCGTAACCGAGGGGCTGGCCGAACTGGGCAGCGATGCCACGCTGTGGCTCGAAACCAATGCCGCCGAACTTGGCGGGGTCAGCTTCACCAAAGGCTGCTATGTCGGGCAGGAAAACACCGCGCGGATGAACTGGCGGCAAAAGGTAAACCGCCGGCTCACCGTGGTGCCGATCGCGCAGTCACGCCCCGAGCGGCAGCGCGTCGCATATGCCGAACTGGGGCTGGCGGTCGATCATCTGCGGATCGAGGATATTGCGACGCCCCCGGCATGGCTGCCGGCCGGCTGATCAGCAATCGTCTTCGAGACTTTCGCGCAGCATCTGTTCGGCGCGGTCGCGCGCGGCGTGGCGCGGCAATTCGAGCGCGCGGCTGAGCGGGCCGCCGAGCAGCGCATCGCCGAGCGCCATCAGCGTGAGCGCCAGCGTATTGTCGCGCCGCCGTTCGCCGCCGAATTCATCGAGATCGACCACCAGATCGTGAATCGTTTCGACAATCGGATCGAGCGCATCGCGATTGCCGGTGACCAGCATCCACGATGCCAGCGCCCCGGCGCCTTCGCGGTCAAACGCGTCAAACGTCAGATCGACCACATCGCGCGGGCTGCCCATGCCCGACCGGCTGGCCAGTACTGCCGCGCGGATGCGCGCGCAGATCGTGGCCGTCAGGTGCCGGGCCAGTTCGCGGT
>CAITOD010000497.1 GCA_903893935.1 uncultured Sphingomonadales bacterium | reverse complement strand
GGTCACGATTTCCGCCTTCGCGGCCAGCGCGCCGAGGCCGATGCCTGGAAACACATAGACATTCTTGACTTGCGTCACCCCCGGGGTGCCGAACGGGCTGCCGGTGCCGACGATCGCACGGCCATCGCTCCAGCGCAGGATGTCGGCGGGCGTCGCCTCGGCGCGCGACACGGGGTTTGACAAAGGAAACACCACCGGGCGCTCGACGAGGCTTGCCATCAGCCGCACCGCGCCTTCGTTGAAGGCATCGCGCTGCCCCGAAGCGCCGATCAGCACGCTCGGATGGACTTGCGCGATAGTCTGTTCGAGCCCGATCCGGCCATTGCCGATGCGCGGCCAGCCCGCGACATCGGCGGGATCGCGCGCGAGCGCCACTTGCTGCGGCCCGAGCCCGGCCATGTCTGACAGGATCAGCCCGTCGCGATCGATCGGCCAGATCGTGCGGCGCGCGGTCGCTTCGTCCACGCCTTCGGCCATGATCGCCTTGACCAGCATTTCGGCAATCCCGCTGCCCGCAGCGCCCACCCCGTAAAGCACCACGCGATGCGCCGACAGCGGCACGCCGATCACGCGCACGGCCGCGAGCAAAGTGCCCACGGCGGTCGCGGCGGTGCCCTGGATATCGTCGTTGAACGTCAGCAGCCGGTGGCGATAGCGCGCGAGCAGATCGTAGGCGTTCTTGCCCGCGAAATCTTCCCATTGCAGCAGCACACCCGGCCAGCGTTCGTCGACCGCGCTCACGAATTCCTCGACAAAATCGTCGTAATCGGCGCCGCGCACACGCGCCGAATGCCAGCCGATATAGAGCGGATCGGCCAGCCGCGCGGCATTGTCGGTGCCGCAATCGAGCAGGATCGGCAGCACTTCGGCCGGATGGAACCCGGCGCACGCGGTATAGAGCGCCAGCTTGCCGATCGGAATGCCCATCCCGCCCGCACCCTGATCGCCCAGACCCAGAATGCGTTCGCCATCGGACACCACGATCACTTTGACGCGGTCGAGCGCCGGATCGGCGAGGATGTCGCGGATGCGATGGCGGTCGGGCCACGACAGGAACAGCCCGCGCGGACGGCGGAAGATCTGGCTGAAACGTTCGCAGCCCTCGCCCACGGTCGGCGTATAGACCAGCGGCAGCATGCGCGGCAGATCGCTTTGCACGAGCGCGTGGAACAGCACTTCGTTGGTATCCTGCAATTCGCGCAGGAACGCATAGCGGTGGAAATCGGTTTCCATGCCTTCGAGCATCTGCCGCCGGCGGTCGATCTGGTCTTCGAGCGCAAACACATGGTGCGGCAGCAGGCCGTGCAGCCCGAAGCGGTCGCGCTCTTCGAGCGTAAACGCGGTGCCCCGGTTGGTCAGCGGATCGTTGAGCAAGGCGCGTGCGCGCTCGTAATCGGTGGTCATGATCGGCTCCCAAATCGCAAAAACAGGGCTTCGGCTAATCCAGGTATGGTCGCTATGCCGGTGCGGTTGCAGAGGCAAGACAGATCAATCGCGCAAGCCCGAGCGCGGAAAATCATGCAGCATGCGGCTGCGCCAAGGCGTCTTGATCGGTTCGACCCCGGGGATGCGGAAACCGGTTGCCTTGTGGCAGCGTTCGCACAGCGGGCCGAGCGCCTCGTGGTGCACATCGTCCTTCTTGTGACAATCGATGCAGCGGCCGCCGACTTTGACGGTATCGACCGATTGCGGGTGGCAGGCGACGCAAGTCACCCGCGTGTGCAGGCCGACAAGCGGAAAGCTGGTCTTGCCGTGATCGAACCTGGCCACTTTCCAGGTGGTCTGGCTATGGCACGTTTCGCACTTCGGCCCGTCGGCATTGCGATGGATGTCGTCGCGCACATGGCAGCCGACGCAAGCGACCGGCGCCTTTGCCGGCCGCATGGTTTCGGCATGGCAGCCGATGCAGGCAACCGCCTTGTGCGCACCGACGAGCGGAAACGCCCTGACCGTGTCGTGATCGAAGCGGATCGTGCGCCAGACCGTCGTCAGGTGGCAATCGGCGCACTTCGGCCCGTCAGCACCGCGATGGACATCCTTGTGTGCATGGCAGGACACGCAAGCGGTCGATACGCCATGCCATTGCTCGCCAAGATGGCAGCCAAGACACGCGGTGGTGCGGTGCGCGCCGGTCAAGGGATAGCGCGTGCGGTCGTGATCGAACGGCAGCACATCCTTCCACCGCGCGGTGGTGTGGCACGACTGGCACTGCGGCCCCAGTCGCCCGCGATGCAGATCGGCGCGCACGTGGCACGCCACGCAGGCCTGCGGGGTCTCGCGAAAGCGCACCATGCCGGGATGGCACGCGGCGCAACGGGTGCGCGCATGCGCGCCGGTGAGGCGATAGGCCGATTGGGTATCGTGCCGGAACGTTTGCTGGTCGAATTGCACCAGCGGGTGCGCGGTGCCCTGGTGCTCGACATGGCAATCGCGGCATGGTTGCGTGCGCGCGTCGGCCCGCAAGCCATGGAATCGCGTGCCGATTGCGCGGTCGCGCTTGATCCCGGTGTGGCAAGTCAGGCATTGCTGCGGCTGCGCGGCGCGCGCAAACGACCGGTGGCAGGTGTTGCAGCGCGTTTCAAACCGGGCATGCGCGGGCGACAGCGGTCCGGGGCTGACCAGCCGCTCGATCGCGGTTTCGGCGCGCAAGGACCCGGCGCCCGCAAGCAGCAACGCCAACGCCAGCAAGAGGCGCGCAAACCAATGCATCAGTAGGCATGCGCCATATAGACATGCAGGATGACTGCGATCACCAGCACCATATAGAGCGGCACGTGCAGGTAATGCCATGTTTCGGCAAAGAGCCGCCCCCACCGTCCCCCGCCGCGCCGCGCCGGTCCCAGCGCATAGCGTGCGACCAGCCCGCTGGCGACAACCAGCAGCGTCGCCGCGAGCGCAAAGCTGCTGTTGATCGAACCCCAGGCAAAGCGCGCGTGGATCACCACGGCGACAGCACCGAACAAGCCAAGCAGGACATGCGCGTGGTACCACCAACCAACCGTGAACCGCCCCGACGCCATGCGCTTGCGCACCGAAAAACCGAGCAGCGCCAGCATCATCAGCGAACCGCCCAGACCGAACAGATACCCCGTCCAGGCATGCGGACCGAGCATGGGGTCGGCCCGCATGCGCCAGCCCCACGCCAGCAGCGCGAGCACGCATGCGCCCACGAGCCCATCGACCAGGGGCCAGCGCAGACGCGGGCTCGTGTGGTCAAATGGCGCGGTCACGCCGTCCATCATCTCCGCCCGGCGAATCCATCCTTGTTCGGCCATTGCGCTGTGATGCCAGAATTTGCTGGAAATCGCGGCACAAATGTCCTTTCCTGAGATTTAAGGGCGCCAGCGAGACCAGAGCCGATGATCACCACTGCGGCGCTTGTTCCGGTCTATGCCCTGCCGATTGCGCTCGCGGTGGCCGGCTGGGCATGCCACCACGCCATGCGCACGCGGCGCAATCGCGAGTTGTTGCAGCACAACCGCGCAGCCGGCCTCGCCGAACCGCCCAGCCTGCACCCGCACATCGATCCAGCGCGCTGCATCGGCTGCGGCGCTTGCGTGCGCGCGTGCCCTGAAGCCGATGTGCTCGGTCTGGTCGGGCGCACCGCCATGCTGATCGAGCCGTGGGCCTGCGTCGGCCACGGCGTGTGCCGCGATGCCTGCCCGACCGCCGCGATCACGCTGGTGTTCGGCACGCCGACGCGCGGGATCGATGTGCCGGTGCTGGGCGCGGGCGGCGAAACCAGCCTGCCGGGCGTGCATATCGCGGGCGAACTGGGTGGGCTCGGCCTGATTCGCAACGCGATCAATCAGGGGCGCGAAACAATCGACCATATCGCCGCCGCCTTGCGCCGTGAGAGCCGTGTGGCCGACCCCGATCTGCTCGATGTGGTGATCGTGGGGTGCGGCCCGGCGGGGCTCTCGGCCAGCCTTGGTGCCATGGCGCATGGCTTGCGCTTTGTCGCGATCGATCAGGCAAGCCTCGGCGGATCGGTGGCGCATTACCCCCGCGGCAAGCTGGTGATGACCGCGCCTGCGCTGTTGCCGCTGATCGGCGAAGTGCGGCTGGGGTCGATCAGCAAGGAAAGCCTGATTGCGTTCTGGCGCGATGTGCTCGACCGTACCGGGCTTTCACCCAATTTCGAGGAACGCGTGCATGCGATCGAACGCGAGCGCGATGCCCTGGTCGTGCTCACCGACAAAGCCCGCTATCGCGCGCACCGTGTGTTGCTGGCGATGGGTCGCGGCGGCACCCCGCGCCGGCTCGGCGTGCCGGGCGAAGACCTTGCCAAAGTGGTCTATCGGCTGAGCGATCCGGGCCAATATGCCGGCCAGCGCGTGATGGTGGTGGGCGGCGGCAATTCCGCGCTCGAAGCCGCGATCGCGCTGGCGGAAGTCCCTGACGCGAAGGTCACACTCGTCCACCGCGGCATGTCTTTTACGCGCGCAAGCGCCACCAACCGCGCGCTTGCCGAACAGCTCGGTGCAGCAGGCACGATCACCGTGCTCCACGCCGCGACGCCGATCGCCTTTGGCGCCGGGACGGCAACCATGAAGACCCCGAGTGGCGAGCAAATCCTCGCGAACGATCGTGTCATCGTCTGCATTGGCGGCGCCTTGCCCCGCGATTGGCTGGCACATATTGGCATCGCGGTCGAAACTCACCACGGACAACCAATGGGGCTAGGCCATAGCAATACCGATTTCAGGATGTCCGGAATTGGAACACGGTAGTCCGGATATGCCGCTGACGGATAATCATGCCGCGCAAGAATGCTTGCTGCCACACGCGTGTCATAGATCTGACATAAGCGTAAACGCAAATTAACCGATGCGAAAAACCAACCCGGCGACGCCGTGTCGTCGGGCTTTTGCATCTGTCTGGGGTAATTCTATGTCAAACGTCTGGCTGATCGGTTCTGCGGGCACCAACAACACCGGTTCGGGCGGGTCCGGCACCAAAGGCAAGTCCGTAACGGGGGGCACCAATACGCCGACGGATGCCCAGAATGTCGCGCTGATCGATGGCGGTATCGGTGGCAACGGCGGCACTGGCGGCCAGGGCGGCAGCGGCGGCGCGGCAACCGCAACGGCTGCCACGAATACCACGGGACCAGCGACCGCGTCGGCGGTTGCGTTCGGTGGCGCCGGGGGCTCGGCCAGCTTCGGCGGCAACGGCGGCAGCGCCGCAGCAACGGCATCGTCAGCCAATGCGGCCAACACCTCTGATATGGTCGAAGCCTCGGCGCGCTCGGTCGGTGGTCGTGGCGGCTCGGCGAGCGGCCTCACAGATGTTGCGGGCGCGGGCGGTTACGCGAGCGCCACGACGGCCACCGCATCCAGCGCGGGAAATGGCTCGGTTAGTGCGCTGGTCAATCAGGCCGGTGGCAATGGTGGCACCGGCACATCGGGGGCAAGCGGAGGTGCCGGCGCGTCATCGACCGTTTTCAATGCGGTTTCAGGGCAAACCAGCGGCGGTACATTGGCGCTTAACCAGATTGCCTTGGGCGGTAACGGTGGAGCAGCCGATACCGGATCTGCCGGGGCGGCAGGTTCGGCATCCTCCAGCCTGACTTTCAACGACACCGCGCAACCGACGCAAAGCGCAATACTCACCAGCCAGATCACGGCCACCGCCGGCAATGGCGGCGATGTGACCACGGGCACGGCCAGTCCCGGCGCGGCCGCAAACGCAACGGTGACGTTGTCCGGGGCGAGCGCGGTGGCGGCGACCGCGGTCGCGGCAGGAGGTTCGGGCGGATCGGGCACAACCACCGCCAACGGGGCCGCCGGCGCTGCTGCCAATGCAATCGCAGCGGCCGCTTCGACCACAACCGGCGCAGCGCCCATCAGCGCGACCGCGACAGCCGCCGGTGGCAACGGCGGTGACGCTGCCGGCGCACGCAAGGCGGCGGGCGGCGGGGGTGTGGCGAGCGGTTCAACAGCCACGGCAACCAGCGCAGGCAAAGGCACGGTGACCGTGTCGGTCAGCCATACCGGCGGCGCGGGTGGCAACGGCACCGGCGGAGCAACCGGCGGCAACGGTGGCGCGGCAACGCTCGCCAACGCGGTATCGGGTCAGACCAAAGGCGGCACGCTGGCGCTCGACGAGGCGACGACCGGCGGGAACGGCGGATCAAGCGATAGCGGCAGTGCCGGATTGGCCGGAGCAGCCTCGTCGCGCCTCGGCATCAATGACACAACCAGTGCCACGCTGATCGGGCAGATCACCGCCACGGGCGGCAATGGCGGCAGCACTGCCAGTGGCACGGCACGCAGCGGTGGCGCAGCAATCGCGGTAGTAAACCTTGCGGGAGCCGGTGCCGCAAACGCCGCCGCAAGCGCG
Organism: uncultured Sphingomonadales bacterium; assembly: GCA_903893935.1. Classification (GTDB taxonomy): domain Bacteria; phylum Pseudomonadota; class Alphaproteobacteria; order Sphingomonadales; family Sphingomonadaceae; genus Novosphingobium. The sequence goes on along the minus strand of CAITOD010000497.1, from coordinate 1,029 downwards.
ACCGGCGGCAATGGCGGCAACGCTTCGGCTGCGCAGAAAGTGGCAGGGGCCGGCGGCACGGCCAGCGGCTCGACCGCCGCCGCCACCAGCACGGGCAAAAGTTCGGTCGTGGCCTCGGTCAGCCAGACGGGCGGTTCGGGCGGCGCCGGTACCAACGGCGCCATTGGCGGCGCGGGCGCCTCGTCGTCGCTGGTCAATGCGGTATCGGCACAATCGGCTGGTGGCACGATCACGCTGAACCAGTCCGCGATCGGCGGTTCCGGTGGTTCGAGCGACAGCGCAACTGCCGGAGGAGCCGGCGCGGCCACCTCAAACCTCACTGTCACCGACACAACCAGTGCCACACTTGCCGGCCAGGCCGTTGCGGTGGGTGGCAGCGGGGGCAGCACTGCCAGTGGCACCGCCAAGGCAGGTGGCTATGCGGCGGCAACGACCAGCCTCTCCGATGCAAATGCCGTGCTTGCAACGGCGAATGCGTCCGGAGGCAACGGCGGCGCGGGAACGGTGCTTGCCGGCGGCGCGATCGGTGCCGCTGCCAAAGCTACGGCCATCGCCGCCTCGACAAGCACTCTGTCCGCGCCCGTCAGCGCGGTCGCAAACGCCACCGGCGGCAACGGCGGAGGGGCGACGGGCGCGCTTGAAGCAGGCGGAAACGGCGGCATGGGCAGCGGCGCGACGGCCAGCGCCAAAAGTGCCGGCAGCGGTGTGGTCAATGCCGCGGTTAGCGAAACCGGCGGTGCGGGCGGTACCGGCACCGCCGGCGCGGCAGGCGGCGCGGGCGGCGCGGCGGCACCAAACAATGCGGTGTCGGGACAAAGCAACGGCGGTCAACTGGCACTGGCCCAGACCGCGATCGGTGGCGTCGGCGGCAATGCCACCGGCGGCGGCGCAGCGGGCGCGGGTGGCTCAGCCATTTCGTCGCTGATCTTCAATGACCTGGCGGGCGCTCCGCACAGCAATTCGGTGAGCACAACGCTGGTCGCGCAGGGCGGCAACGGCGGCACATCGGATACCGGCAGCGGCGGCAGT
>CAITOD010000496.1 GCA_903893935.1 uncultured Sphingomonadales bacterium | reverse complement strand
TGCGCATACCGCAGCATCCAGCCCCAGTTCACATCGCGCATGATGTGTTCGACGCTGTCGAATGCCACGCCCGCGTTGGCCGCATAATGCATCGCCAGGATCACCCCGGTAACGATCTGCAACACCAGGCAGAACCCGGCGAGAATGCCGAAGTTCCACGCGTAGTTGAGATTGCGCGGCACCGGATAGCCCGCACCGATGGCGTTGTAGATGAACCGCGGCAAAGGCAGCTTTTCATCCAGATAGACCATGAACGGATGGCTTGGTTTGTATTGGTTAGCCCAGGGGAAGCTCATCGCCGGTATCCTCAGCCGATCTTCACGACAGTGTCGGAAGAGAATTCATAGGGGGGCACCTCAAGGTTCTTGGGTGCGGGGCCTTTGCGGATGCGCGCAGCGGTGTCGTAGACCGATCCGTGGCAGGGGCAGAAATACCCGCCGAACTCGCCGCGCACTTCGCCCGGGCCGGCGCCGAGCGGAACGCAGCCGAGGTGGGTGCACACGCCGAGCGTGATCAGCCAGTTGGTCTTGCCCGCTTTGGTGCGCTGTTCGAGCGTCTGCGGATCGCGCAAAGTGGCCGGGTTGACCGCATCGGCCGCGGCAATTTCGGCCGGCGTCAGATTGCGCACGAACACCGGCTGTTTGCGGAACAGCGTCTTGATCGCCTGGCCCGGCGCGATGGCCGAAATGTCGACTTCGGTCGAGCTTTCGGCGAGCACGTCGGCCGATGCGCTCATTTGCGAAATCAGCGGGACCAGCGCGGCGATACCGCCCACGCCGGCGAAACTGATCGCGGCAATATTGATGAAATCGCGTCGCCGGACGCCATCATCGTGAGGTTCTGTCGGTTCGGTCACAGGTTTTCAGCCTTGAGCAGGTCAGCCATTGAAAGTCCTTGCCTGATGCATCACGCCTGCAACCCGAAGATGGCAGGCACGAAAGCATTTACCTCTCGCTTTCCGGATAAATGCTTTTCCGGATCGCACAATGTCCCACTTTCTGCGCGGTTGCCGTTCCCCGAACGCCGCCCGGCGCCAGACGGGCGACCCCGTCATGCGGTGGCCTGATAGACATAATCGCCGCGCTTTGCCAACATCGATTTTGGGGCAAGGCCGGTGCTGCGTGCAACAAGGATGGCGCGATCGGGCGGCCATGTGCACGCACATCAGAACCCGGCGCCATCGGGCCAGTCTGTCGCGGCGAGGCCCATCACTTTGAACAGCGCGCCCATCGCGTGGGGGGCGGCCAGCCGTTCGCCCGCAGCGCGGATCGCGGGCGCCTGATCGGGGTGCGCGGCGCTTAGCGCTGCCACGCGCGCGGCCAGCCCGAGTGCCAGCAGCCAGGGGCCTTGTTCGACGGTTCCCGACCAGCGCGCGCCGGCCGCCTGCGCGATGGCGGGCAGCACCGAAAAGTCGACATGCGCGGTGAGGTCGGCTTCGCCCGGCATGGCAAACGGATCGACTTTGGCATGCGCGCGCAAGGCCTGGAGCGAGCTGCCATAGGCGGGGCCGGTGCGGCCATAGTCGATGATCAGCGCCGC
>CAITOD010000495.1 GCA_903893935.1 uncultured Sphingomonadales bacterium | reverse complement strand
GGCGGCGCTTCGGGCATCGCGCTGCGCGGTCTTTCGGTGGCCGACACGCTGACGCTGATCGACGGTCATCGCGTCGCGCCCTATCCGCTTTCGGATGACGGCGAGCGCCAGTTCACCGACGTTGCCAGCATTCCGTTCAACGCCATCGAGAGCATCGACATCCTCAAGGATGGCGCCTCGGCTATTTATGGTTCGGACGCCATCGCCGGCGTGGTCAATATCCACCTGAAGAAGCAGATCACCGGCATCGAAGCGATGGCCGAAGGCGGTCTGACGCAGCACGGTGGGGGATCGACCCAGCATTACGGCCTGTCGTTCGGCAAGGGTGACCTGGCCAAAGACGGCTACAACATCTTCTTCACCGCTGAATACCGCAAGCAGGATGCGATCACGCTGGCGCAGCGTGGCAACGAACCCTGGGGTTCGGACAATTTCGCATCGATCGGGGGCAACAACCTCGGGCCCGGCCAGCCGAACCTGTTCAACGGCAATCTGCCCGCCACTTTGACGCCCTATCTCGTCAATCCGAATGTCAGCAATCCGCAGTCGACGCCCGGCGCGCTGGCGTTCCTGGGCAACGGCTGCAACCAGACCGCGCTTGCCGCCGGCCAGTGCAGCTTCAAGCCGCAGCAGGTGCTCGAAGCGCCGACGCAGAACATCAACCTGCTGTTCGGCATGACGCGCGATTTCGATGGCGGCTGGGAACTGAAAGTTCGCGGCTCGTTCTTTGACAGCAAAGGTCAGCAGTCGAACAGCTCGCCGTACACCGGCTGGGGCAATGCATATCCGGGTGCGTCGTACGGCGGCCTGGTCTCGAACCCGATCGGCGGTATCCCGCAGGCAGGCATCGGCGCGATCCCCAACTTCCTCGTGCCCGCCAACTTCCCGGGCAACACCACCGGCGGTCCGGCCTATCTGGTCGGCATTCTGCCGCAGCTGGGCATCCCGACGATCAACATCGAAAGCCAGACATTCCGGCTCGCGGCAGACCTGACCGGCAAGATCGCCGGCTGGGATGTCACGGCGTCGGCCGGTGCTTCGTACATCACCACGCGCACGTCGTTCTTCAATTTCGTGAACAACGACACGCTTTACACCGATCTCACCACCTTCAACGGTTCGGGTCAGCCGGCGTTCAATCCGCTGGGCGGCAACAGCCAGGCCGAACTCAACCGCGTCGCGCCCGAATTCAACGGCACTGCGACCGATGGTTTCTACTATGTCGAACTGACTGGCACGCGCAAAATCGCCGATCTGCCGGGCGGTGACTTGCGCCTGGCCATTGGCGGCAGCTTCTACGACAAGGAACTGAACAACCCCGGCGCCGCACCGGTGCTGGCGGGCCTCGTGGGCGGCACGTTCAGCACGTATGCGATCGGCAACCAGACCGACACCGCCGGTTATGCCGAACTCGATGCGAAGTTGTTCGAAACGCTGGACATCAACGTGGCCGGCCGTGACGACTATTACGATACCTATGGCAACTCGTTCACGCCCAAGGCCGGCATTACGTGGCGCCCGGTTTCGCCGCTCTTGCTGCGCGGCACGTTCTCCAAGGGCTTCCGCGCGCCGTCTCCTGCCGAAGTCGGCCGGTCTTCGACGCTGTTCGGCCTTGGCGCGGCGGTGGATCCGCTGCTTTGCCCCAACGGTCAGGGTGGGCCGTTCCCGGCTGGCACTGTGCCGGCCGCTTGCGCGTCAAACCCGGGCTATGCACAGACCACCAACCCGCTGCGGCCTGAAAAGTCGACGTCGTTCACCGGCGGCTTCGTGCTGACCCCGACCAGCAACTTCAGCTTTACCGCTGACTACTACCATATCGTGATCAAGAACCAGATCATCACCGCAGCGGAACTGCCGAGCTATGCCGCATCGGTCGGTCAGCTCAACGGTCCTTGCGTACGCGGGCCCGATCTGGCGATTTCGGGGGTTTCGACCGGCCAGGTCGATGCCAGCGGCAATCCGATCCTGACCACGGCAGTGCCGCTCTATGGTCCGATCGCCGCCTGCTTTGCCGGTTATGTCAACGGCCAGAGCACGACCACCAGCGGTATCGATCTTGAAGGTCGCTATCGCCTTACGCTGGGTGCGGCAAAGTTCACGCTTGCGGCCAATTACACCCACCTGATGATCTACAACCTGACCGGCCCCTCCGGCCAGACCTATCATCTGGCGGGGACGCATGGTCCTTCGGGCGTGTCGGGCGATACCGGCAACCCGCGTGATCACATCAATGCCAGCCTGACCGGCGATTACGGCAAGTTCACCGGAACGCTCAGCGGCTACTGGATCAGCTCGTTCAACGTGACCGATCCCAGCAACGGGACCACCACGTGCTCGGCTGGCCTCGGTTCGGCGTTCCTGTTTGCAGGCCAGTCCATCGGCGCGGCGCAGCAGAGCTTCTGCAAAGTCCATGCGTTTACGTCGATCAACCTGGCGGTCGCCTACAAATTCAACGACAGGCTGACCGTTCGCGGCAGCATCGACAACCTGTTCGATGCCACCGCACCGTTCGATGCGCAGACCTATGCCGGCGCTTTCACGCCGTTCAACCCGTCGCTCCACGAAGACGGTGTGATCGGTCGTCTGTTCCGCTTCGGTGTCAACTACAAGTATTGATCTTCTGGCCCAGCCGGAAACGTCCATGCTGTGACAACAGAGGGGGCGGCTCGCAAGGGCCGCCCCTTTTTCGTACCCTGCATGATCCCTTTCGCCCGGGCGCTTGCTTCGGTATAGGAACCGCCATGACATCCATTCGCCCATGGCGCGATATCGCGCGTCGCAAGAGCCGTCAAATCATGGTTGGCGCGGTCCCCGTTGGCGGGGACGCACCGATCACGGTCCAGACCATGACCAACACCCCGACCGATGACGCGGTGGCGACGATCGATCAGATCCGCCGCTGCGAAGAAGCGGGCGCCGATCTGATCCGCGTGTCGTGCCCCGACGAGGCGAGCACCGCCGCGTTCGGCAAGATCGCGCGCGCGGCGCGGGTGCCGCTGATTGCCGATATCCATTTTCATTACAAACGCGCGCTCGAAGCGGCCGATGCGGGGGCGGCGTGCCTGCGCATCAACCCCGGCAATATCGGCAGCAGCGCGCGCGTCGCCGAAGTGGTGCGCGCGGCGAAAGCCAATGGTTGCGCGATCCGCATCGGCGTCAACGCCGGCAGCCTCGAAAAGGATTTGCTCGAAAAATACGGCGAGCCTTGCCCCGAAGCGCTGATCGAATCCGCGCTCGACCATATCAAGCTGTTGCAGGATCACGATTTCCACGAATTCAAAGTGGCGGTCAAAGCGTCCGACGTGTTCCTTGCGGTGGCGGCCTATATGGGGCTTGCCGATGCGGTCGATTGCCCGCTGCATCTCGGCATTACCGAAGCGGGCGGGCTGATCGGCGGCACGGTCAAGTCGTCGATAGGGCTCGGCAATCTGCTGTGGGCCGGCATCGGCGATACGATTCGCGTGTCGCTGTCGGCCGAACCCGAAGAAGAAGTGCGCGTCGGCTTCGAAATCCTCAAGAGCCTGGGCTTGCGCACGCGCGGGGTGCGCGTGGTGTCGTGCCCGTCGTGCGCGCGGCAGGGTTT
>CAITOD010000494.1 GCA_903893935.1 uncultured Sphingomonadales bacterium | reverse complement strand
GCCATGCCGCCGCCGATGATCAAAGTTATAGGCGCGCATTATTGAACAGATTGTGAGCAGCATCTTCACGGCGGGTTCACCTACATTAACGCCGAAACCTGCCCGTTTTTGGTATTTTATATTTATAATCCAACAAATTACCGATTAAATCCGGGCATCCGCAAATTCTCGGCCGAGCGCGATATAGCGCGCCAGATGGTGATCTTCGTCGCCCAGTTCATGTCCGATCATCACGAGTCGCTTGGCATAGTGCGACAGCGCCAGTTCCCAGGTCATGCCGATTCCGCCATGCATCTGGATCGCTTCTTCGGCGATCAGCGAGCCGGCTTTGCCGATCGTCGCCTTGGCAGCACTCGCCGCCCGCTCGCGCTCGATGCGCGTGCCGCGATAGCGGTCGGCGGCGTTGATCGCCGCACTGCGCGCCTGTTCGATTTCGAGCGCTGCGGTTGCCATGCGGTGCTGCAGCGCCTGGAACTTGCCGATCGCAATGCCGAACTGCTTGCGGGTGCGCAAATAGTCGAGCGTCTGGTCGCGCAGCACGTCCATCACCGCCACACCTTCCCACGCCAGCGCGACCAGCCCGAGCGCGCGCGCCTGCTCGATCACCGGGCCGGCCGCACCTGCCGCGCCCACCAGCACGGCCGGCGTCGCGGCAAACGTGACATCGCCCGCCGAGCCACCATCGATTATCAGGTAATCGCGCACGTCGAGCCCGGGCGCATCGCGTTCCACGAGGAATGTCGACAAGCCGGCTTCGGCCTGTGCGACCACCAGCAGCCGGTCGACACTGCCGGCATAGCCAACCACGGTCTTGGCGCCATCGAGCACCCAGCTTTCGCCCGCCGCCACGGCCCGCGTGGTGATCGCGGCCGGGTCGAACCAGGTATCGGCCTCTTCCTCGGCATAGCCGATCACGACCGAACCATCGATCAGCGCGGCGAGATCATCGGTGTGCCCGGCGGCCGCCAGCACATGGCCGGCCTGCAATGTGCCGAGCCACGGACCGGTCAGCAATGCGCGGCCGATTTCGCCGAACACCACCCCGACATCGAACGGCGACCCGCCGAACCCGCCCACGCTTTCATCGAACAACGCGCCGATCGCGCCCAGTTCGGCCAATTCGTTCCACAGCGCGCGCGACCAGCCCGGCGCTTCGAACGCGGCACTCTTGCGCACGGCGAACGGCATTTTGTCGGCCAGAAAGCGGCGCAGCGAATCGACCAGCATCTGCCGGTCCTGACCCAGTGAAAAATCCATGTGCGTCAGAGCTCCAGAATGGCCTTGGTGATGATTTCGCGCTGGACTTCGTTCGACCCGCCGAAAATCGACAGCTTGCGATCGTTGAAATAGTGCGTGGCGACCGGGCCTGCCCATTCGGGCCCGACCGGCTCGCCATTCCAGCCGCCTTCGAACGCTTCGGGGATCCACGGACGTGCATGCGCGCCCGCCGCGCGGCGCATCAGATCATCGATCGTCTGGCGGATTTCGGTGCCGCGAATTTTCAGCATCGAGCTTTC
>CAITOD010000493.1 GCA_903893935.1 uncultured Sphingomonadales bacterium | reverse complement strand
GCCCCTCCACCACGCTGCGCGTGGTCCCCCCTCCCCGTGCCGGGGAGGATTGGTCTTGACATTGCGGGCTTTGTCTGGTCATGCGCGCCCTTCCACGCGAACCCCGGCGGCCCAGGCTTGCCGGAACAAGGTCCGATTGGCCCCGCAAACCCGGTGAAGCGGCGGCCGCATGGCGCATGAATGGGCGTCATGGTGCGAACCCGGGTCTTGGCAAGGCTGCGGCAATCATGCCCTCCTTGACGCAAATGAAAGGAACCTCGCGTGTCAAAGCGTAAGGCATCGAAGTACAAACTTGACCGCCGCATGGGCGAAAATATCTGGGGCCGCCCCAAGAGCAGCGTCAACCGCCGCAGCTATGGCCCCGGCCAGCACGGCCAGCGCCGCAAGAGCAAAGTGTCGGATTTCGGCATCCAGCTGCGCGCCAAGCAGAAGCTCAAGGGCTATTACGGCGACGTTACCGAAAAGCAGTTCAAGGCGACCTATCAGGAAGCGTCGCGCCTGAAGGGCGATACCGGGCAGAACCTCGTCGGCCTGCTCGAACAGCGCCTCGACATGGTGGTCTATCGCGCCAAGTTCGCGCCGACCATCTTCTCGGCACGCCAGATCGTCAGCCACGGCCACATCCGCGTCAACGGCGTGCGCTGCAACATCGCCAGCCGCCGCGTGCGCCCCGGCGACGTGATCACGCTCGGCAACAAGGCCAAGGAAATGGCGCTGATCGCCGAAGCGCAAGCGCTCGCCGAACGCGACATTCCCGATTATGTTGCCGCCGAAGCCGACAAGGCAACCTTCGTGCGCGTGCCCACGCTCGACGAAGTGCCCTATCCGGTGAAAATGGAACCCAACCTGGTCGTCGAATTCTATTCGCGCTGACCGATCGGGTTCATTGCCCAATGCAAGACAAAGGCGGGGGCAACCCCGCCTTTTTTGCGCCGGCCATGCGCGGGATCAGAGCTGGAAATAATCGCGGCGGAAATCGGCCGCAAAGCTTGCAAACCGCGCTTCGGCAATGGCCGCGCGCATGCCGGCCATCAATTGCTGGTAGAACCACACGTTGTGCTCGGTCAGCAGCATCGCGCCCAGCATTTCGCCCGCTTTGTGCAAGTGGTGCAGATAGGCGCGGCTGTAGCGCGTGCAGACCGGGCACGGGCAGCGCGGGTCGAGCGGGTCGGTGTCTTCGGCATGGCGCGCGTTGCGCAGATTGACCGGGCCGGCCCAGGTGAAGCCCTGCCCGTTGCGGCCCGATCGCGTCGGTAGCACGCAATCGAACATGTCGACCCCGCGTTCGACCGCGCCGACCAGATCGTCGGGCTTGCCCACCCCCATCAGATAGCGCGGCGCATCGTGCGGCAATTGGCCGGGCGCGAAATCGAGCGTGGCGAACATTGCCTCCTGCCCTTCGCCCACCGCGAGCCCGCCGATGGCATAGCCGTCGAAGCCGATCGCGGCGAGCGCGCCGGCGCTTTCGGCGCGCAGCCGCTCGTCGAGCCCGCCTTGCTGGATGCCGAACAGCGCTGCGGCTTGCGCATGGTCGCCGCCCGCGTCGAACGCATCGCGGCTGCGGCGCGCCCAGCGCATCGACATTTCCATCGACCGGGCAATCGCGTCGCGCGGCTGATCGATGCGCGGGCATTCGTCGAATGCCATGACAATGTCGGAACCGAGCAGGCGCTGGATTTCCATCGATCGTTCGGGGCTGAGCATGTGGCGCGACCCGTCGAGATGGCT
>CAITOD010000492.1 GCA_903893935.1 uncultured Sphingomonadales bacterium | reverse complement strand
CGCCATCGCCTGCGCCGCAGCGCTGGCCGCGACCAGCCCGGCCAGCGCGCCGCGCGCCAGACTGCCCGGACCACTTCCGCTGCCTGTCACCGCATCGAGCAGCAGCCAGCCAAGCGCGCCAGCCGCAGCGGCGGCTTGCAGATTGATCAGTGCCGCCCCGGCATCGTCGCCCGCAGTCAACGTCGCCCCCGCGGTCAGCGCAATGATCGCCACCCAAACCAGCCCGGTTCCCGCCAGCGTCAGGCCCGATGCCGCGCGCGTTTCATCAATCCGTTCGCGCCGCCCCAGCAGCAGGGTGATGACCAGCGCCGACATGCCGAGGCTCGCATGCACGGTCAGCGCGCCGCCAAAATCGACCGTGCCCAGCCGCGCCGCCAGCCAGCCGCCACCGTGAATCCAGTGCGTCAGCGGCGCATAGACGATCGCGCTCCACAAGCCCGCAAATGGCACGATCCACGCGAGATTGCCACGTTCGGCCCAGGCGCCGGTCAGCAAGCTCGCCGCCAGCACGGCAAACCCCATTTGCAAAGCGACAAACGCCACTTCGGGCACCGTGGTATCGACGCGTACATTGGTAAGATCGAGCAGCATCCAGGCATTGCCGCTGCCCAGCCAGCCGCTGCTGACCGCGCCAAACGCCAGCGTATAGCCCGCCGCGATCCACACCAGCGACACCACTGCGGCAATCGCCATTGTCTCGGTCGCGAGAGCGGCAAACGCTCGCGCGCGCAAATGCGCGCCATGGTGCAGCACGATCCCCGGCACGATCAGCGCGAGCGCGAGCAAGGCTGCGCCGAGCACAAACGCGGTATCGCCGCTGTCCATGGCATCGGCAGCATCGGTTTGCGCATAAGCGACGGCGGGTGCCAGCATGAATGCGAGGCCAAACGCCGTCTTCAGGATCGGTGCAATTCTGGTCATTTGCATGTGATGCACCACCCATCCTTAAAACACCGCTAGCGCCAACCCTCTAGCACCTGATCAGGCGGGCGGTGGCCATCGGCCCAGAAGCGCACATTGGCGATCACTTTCTCGCCCGCAGCGATACGCCCTTCGACCGTGGCGCTGCCCATATGCGGCAGGATCGCCACATTGGGATGGTCGCGCAGCCGGCGGTCAACCAGGGGCTCGTGCTCGAACACATCGAGCCCGGCGCCGCCGAGATGGCCCGCGCACAGCGCCGCGATCATCGCTTCTTCCTCGACAATCTGCCCGCGCGCGGTGTTGATGATGAACGCGCCGGGCTTCATCAGCGCGATCCGCCGCGCATCGATCAGATGCTGCGTTTCGCGCGTCGCCGGGCAATGCAGCGTGAGAATGTCGGTTTCGGCGAGCAGCGCATCGAGATCGGGCTGATGGCGCACACCGAGCATCGTTTCGAGCGCTTCGGGAATGCGATGCCGGCTGTGATAGACCACATTGAGCCCGAACGCGCGCGCGCGGTGCGCTACCGCCTGGCCGATCCGGCCCATGCCGACGATCCCCAGCACGCGACCGCCGACGCGGTGCCCGAGCAGTGTGGAAGGTGCCCAGCCGGTCCATTGCCCGCTGCGCAGCACGCGCCCGCCATAATTGAGCCGCCGCGTCACCGCGAGAATCAGCGCGAGCGTCATGTCGGCGGTATCGTCGGTCAGCACGCCGGGGGTGTTGGTGACCATAACGCTGCGCGCGCGCGCCGCCGACAGCGCGATATGATCGACGCCGGCGCCAAAATTGGCAATCAGCCGCAGCCGCGGCGGCGCGGATTCGATCAGCGCGGCATCGATCGTGTCGGTCACTGTCGGCACCAGCACGTCGGTATCGGCCATTGCCGCGGTCAGCTCGTCGCGGCTCATCGCGTGATCATCGGGGTTGAGCACGACATCGAACAGTTCGGCCATGCGCGCTTCGGTTTCGGGCAGCAGGCGGCGCGTCACATGCACGCGCGGCTTGCCCGCGACGCGGCGGGTTTCGATCGGAACGGGCTTGGTCGATGGCATGCGTCTATCGCTAGGCCGGGGGCAGGGGCGGGGTCAAGTCTCGCGCGCTGTCCACACCCTGCGCGCGGCGCATGGCTTGCCCTCGGCGTGCAATCGGCTATCGCCAGACACGATGGCGTTGCGGATCAGGCCTTTTTCGACGCGGGCAACCCGGCTGCTGATCGCGGGTGCATTGGCGCTGGTGGCGCAGCCCCCGGCCGCGCGCGCGGCCGACAGCGATGGCGTGCCGTACTGGGCAAGCCTGCGCAACAGCCAGACCAATATGCGCGTCGGGCCGGGGCGCGATTACCGCATCAACTGGATCTATGTGCGCGCCGGGCTGCCGCTCAAAGTGCTGCGCGAAATGGCGGGCTGGGTGCTGGTCGAAGATCCCGACGGCGCGCGCGGCTGGATGCTGACGCAATTCGTCGCGCGCAAGGCGCACACCGCGCTGGTACGCGGCCAGGTTACCGAAATCCGCGAAAACCGCGACGGCTCGGGCCGCATGTTGTGGCGCGCCGAACCCGGCGTGATCGCGCGGCTGGGCGATTGCGCCGGCGCCTGGTGCAAAGTCGATATCGACGGCCGCAAGGGCTACATCGCCGAAACCGCGCTGTGGGGTGCGGGCAAACCTTGATCGGCGTCGGCGCCTGCCGGACAAGGCCGGGCCACGGCCGCGAGATCGGCGAGGAATTCGGCCTGCACCGCAGTGGGCCGCCACGAGGCGCGCGTGGTGACGCCGATCACACGGTGGAAAGCGCTGGGAACTTTGCCGAGCGAAGTGAGCCAGCGCGCCTCGAGTTCGACCGCGACCTGGTCGCGCGACACCAGCGTCAGGAAATCGCTTTCGAGCAGAACCTGGCGGATTGTCATGACCGATCCGGATTCGAGCGGGACCGGCGGCGTGGCGAGCCCCGCGTCGGCAAACATGGCTTCCCACGAATCGCGCAAAGGCGCGCCTCGCGAGGGCAGAATCCAGGCATAGCGGGCAAGGGCGCCAAGATCGGGCTGGACGCCCGCCAGCGGGTGGCCGGTGCGCGCGACAATGATCGGCTCGTCTTCGAACAGCGCGGTCTGCGCGAGATCGGGTTCGACCAGCGGCTGGCGCAGCGCGCCGATCATCATGTCGATCATGCCGTTGCGCAAGCGGTCGACCAGTTCGACGCGCGCGCCTTCGGCAATCGCGATGTGCACTTTGGGATGGCGCCGCAGAAAGCGCGCCACCGCTGCGGGCAGAATGCGCGCGCGCGACAGCGGCATCGCGCCGACCACGATGCGGCGCACTTCGCGGCCCTTGAGCGCTTCGATTTCGGCGAGCCCGGCCTCGAGCTCGACCCGGGCGAGGCGGAATGCGCGCGCGAGCGCCTGGCCCGCTTCGGTGAGCGCGACCGAATTGCTGCGGCGTTCGACCAGCGTCTTGCGCAAACTGAGCGACAGATCCTTGACCGCACGATGGAGCGTCGGCACCGCGAGGCCGGTCGCGAGGCTCGCCCCCAGATAACTGCCGCTGTCGGCAAGTGCCAGCAGCGCGCGCAGCCGCGCGGTGGTGACATGCGGGCTGATCGCGTGGTTGAGCGCCGCGCTGATGCGCGGCACCAGCACTTGCGCGGCGGGTGT
>CAITOD010000491.1 GCA_903893935.1 uncultured Sphingomonadales bacterium | reverse complement strand
CGGGGAGTAGCGCAGCCTGGTAGCGCATCTGGTTTGGGACCAGAGGGTCGCAAGTTCGAATCTTGTCTCCCCGACCATTGAGCCGGACCCGGCGATGCTCTGCAAGTGTCAGCCGGTCCCCGCCATCAATCGTAGCGACTTTTCAAGCACCGCTGAAAACACGGCTACGAGCTCGGCATGGGCGGCCACGGCTTCGTCCGCGCTCCTGGGCGGAAACACGTGCAATTTGCCGAACTGGATTTCGTTGTGGATCGACATTTTGCCGGTCTTGGGCTGGTAGGTCCTGAAATAGGTCACGATTTGCAGCTTTGGGCCGCCGACCCCCTCAAACGTCACGCTCCAGATCGCCAGTTCGGCATAACAGGGCGCGGCTGACGCGGTCAGTCTGGCTTTGCTGCGTTCGGGCACTTCTTCATCCGCCAGCGCCGCTTCCTCGATGATCACGGGGTCGCGCTGGCCGATGATCGAGCCGAGCGAAGCAATGTTCCTGACCGCGGCAAGCTGGGTCGAGGGCGGCAGTTCGTTCGACAGAGCTTCGGACGAACTGCGTTTGCTGCCGTGGATCGCGGAACCGGCCGCGGCACCAAGCGCGCCGCCGCCAAACAGATAGCCGGCACCGGCCAGATTGTTCACCGCGATCATGGTCGTGGCCGGGAAGACGTGCAATTCGCACGATCCCGCCGGCGCATCGGCTGGCGGCACCGGCGGGCTTGCCGCTGATGTCTGCGCATGCAGCGGATCGGCGCCCAGCAGGCCCGCCATGCTTGCGATCAGGACCGCGCGTTTCATACATTCCCCATCGCAGTATGGTCAGTTGAGATACTTGTCCGCGCGCACGGTGAAAATCAGATTGTAGCCGGGCTTTCGGCCGGGCTGTTTGACAAGCACGATCCTTCGCCCTTCGGCCCGCCAGCGGAAACTGTCGTCCGAATGCGTGAAATTCACAGAGCCACCCGCGACCCCGATCGCGCTGCCCGAGACGACCGCCTGCGTTTCAGGCGGGCCATATCGGGCGGTCAGGTCCGCGAGAATCCGGTCGGAACACGCGGCATCCTTGTCAAACCCGATGAAGATCAGGCTGATCAGTTTCCCGTTTGCGAGCCGGTACAGCACTTGCGCATCGCACCCGGGGAACACCTCGGCGCGATCGCCCGGCAATTGTGCCTTGAACGCGCGCATTTCGGCTTGCGTGGTTGCGGTGGTCAGGTCGTGCCACAAGATCACCGGGGCCTGTTCGGCAGGCGCCGGTTCGCGCGCAAACGCCGTGCCGGACAGCGCGAGCATGGCCATCAAGGCAAGCCGGACGGCGCGCATCATTTCCCCTTGCGGACATCATACGGACGCCCGCGATCATAGGCGAGCAGGCCGGGGATTGGCGCAAGCCGGTTGATATCGCTGGCGCCCGGTTCATAGAATTCGCCAACCACCTCGAAACCGGCCGGCGCGATTGGCAGGCCCTTCAACGCCGCGGGAACCGGATCGTTCGGCCCCACCGGCACCAAAGCCTGGCCCAGATAGGCGCCGTAATTGCCGATGTGCCCGCCCACGCCGGATTCAAGCTGGGGGAATGACGACGGCTTTTCCACGATATCGGCGTAGAGCGAGCCGATGTCGGTAATCACCCCCGGCTTTGCCACAAAGCTCACCGTGCCCAGGCAATTGCAGGTTTTGAGGCCGCTTTTGTTGGCATGCAGGCCATAGACGACATATTTGCCGGCGGGGACCTGCATGAGCACGGTGCGCAGTGGCCCGTCTTGAAGATATGTCGACGGATCGACCACGAACAGGTTCGGCCTGCCCGGATATGCAAAGCGAAAATCGTCGATCGCCGGAACCGCGCCGCTTTTCGCGTCTCTGGCGAGCGTAGGCAGCGCCTTGGCATAGGCGGCCGCCCTCGCTTCGCGGTATTCGTTCATTTCCTGCGCGGTGGGCACGCGCAACAAGGCATGTTCGATGGTCCAGAGGCCCATTTTGACATGGCTGATCCTGACCAGAACATAGGCAAATTCGCTGCGCAGCGCGACCGGCGCGGCGGAGAGCGCAACCACGTCCGGATTGTCGGCCGGTCTCGGCCGCGCGAAAAGCGGTGGCGCCATCAAAATGGCCAGCGCCGCAAGCCCGGAAACAAGCCGTTTCATGGCGCCACCGGATCATCTTGCGGCTTCGGACCCGACGCCAGCCTGGCCTGCACGAGCAGAAGCTTCTGCTCGTCCCCTTCGTTCAGCATGTCCCAGGTCGCCTCGGGAATTGCATAGCGGACATAGCCGCGCGTGCTCATGCATCGCTGCATCCTGTTGCCGGCATGCCACCGCTCGAGCCCCGGCAGGATCAAGGTTGCCATTGTCGCGCCGACCAGTCCGTAAGGCGACGCAACGGCCTGAACCGGGCGCGCGCTGCCCGCATTGGTGCGGCCATCATACCACGGGACAAAGCTG
>CAITOD010000490.1 GCA_903893935.1 uncultured Sphingomonadales bacterium | reverse complement strand
GCTTCATCCGGCTGCACCGCTCGACCATCGTGCGTCGCGACCGCATCGCCGGGCTGCGCCACGATGGTCTGGGTGTGTGGTCGGCCGAACTGGCCGATGGCAGCGCGCTGCGCATCGGCCGCACGTATCTGCCCCGCGTCAAAGCAATGGCGGGGCGTTAAGCCGCGAACCGCTGCGACGCGCCGGCCCAGTCGAGCAAGGGCATGATGGCACTGACATAATCGGCGCGGCGGTTCTGTTCGTCGAGGTAATAGGCGTGTTCCCACACGTCGATCACCAGCAGCGGGGTCATGCCGTCTGTCAAAGGCGTGCCGGCGTTCGACGTCGCGATCACTTTCAGCTTGGTGCCGTCGGTCGCGAGCCAGGCCCAGCCGCTGCCGAACTGGCCGGTCGCGGCTTTGGCAAGCTCTGCCTCGAGCGCGGCGCGGGCGCCGAAATCGCGCGTGATTGCCGCCATGAGCGCATCCGACGGCGCGCTGCCTTTGGGCGTCAGGCTCTGCCAGTAGAGGTTGTGATTGTACGCTTGCGCGGCGTTGTTGAAAATCGCGCGCGATTCGGGCTTGTTCGCGGTCGCCAGAATGATGTCTTCAAGCGGGGATTGCGCCCAGGCCGTGCCCGCCACCAGCTTGGCGAGATTGGTGAAGTAGCCCTTGTGGTGCTTGTTGTAGTGAAAATCGACGGTGCGCGCCGAAATCGCCGGGGCGAGTGCATCTTGCGCATAAGGCAGGGCCGGCTGGGCTTGCGGCGATTGCGTGACGGGTCGCGCAGCGGCCCGGGCAGACACAGCACCGGCAGCCAGCGCGATGCCGCCAGTGGCAACGGCGGCACGAAGAATATCTCGACGATTGGTGGTATCCATAACCCGATTGCTCCTGCGGCGCGCGATTGACGATTGCCTCGCCCTGCCGTTCAGCGCCAGCGGAGACACATGGTTCGTTTACCATATCCCTGCATGACAAAACACCGTGACCGCGTGGGCAAAACGTCGCCACGGAGTGCAGCTTGCCCGGCACCGCCGATCCAGCCGTTTGCGAATGATTTCGCCATTGTTCGGATTCGGGACAGGGTCCGCACACCTGCCGCAGTTGCCGCATGTCGCGTCCTGTGTTAACCCTTTTTTCAGACCAATTTCACTGTGCTGAGTCGCAGTCCCGCTCGGAGTATATGTCATGAAAGTAATCAAGGCCCTGATAGCGATCGTGTCCAGCTGCCTGTTCGCCACAGCAGCGCACGCCGGTGTACCGACGACACCGACGATGGCACTCTTCACGTTTACGCCCGACAGCGCGTTGCAGTCCTCCAACAATTTGGCCCAGTCGTTCGAAGCTCCGCTGGTCGATCCGGTCGGGGTGAATTTTCCGCTGAGCAATATTGCCGTTCCGGGCAACTACAATGCGGGCCAGATCAATATTGTGAACGATACTTACGCGCTGGCTCCGCTGGAAGCCGAGTTTTACTTCGGCCGCGTTAGTGACATGCATTTCGGCCAGGTCGCAGGTTCGCCCGATCCGTTTCTGACGCTCAACGCCAATGATACCGTCGGCACCTTCCACTTCGGCACCTACAGCGTTCCGCAGACTTATTTCGCTGGCAACGGCGGCACCCTCACCATTTCTCCCGTGCCGGAACCTTCGACCTGGCTGATGATGATATTCGGCTTTGGTCTGATTGGCTTTGCGCTGCGCAACCGCATGGGTTCGATGAACCTCGGCGCCATCTGATCGAAAGGCCCCGCAAACCGAAAACGCCGCTGACTTGACGGTCGGCGGCGTTTTTCGTTGCCTCGCCCTGTTCAGGCGCGCGGCGCCGTGCGGCGATAGCTGAGCGCTTCTGCGACGTGCACGCGCCCGATACTGTCGGCCCCGGCGAGATCGGCGATCGTGCGCGCCACGCGCACGATCCGGGTATAGCCGCGCGCCGACAGCTTCATCGCGGTCGCCGCGCGGGTCAGCAGGTCCTGACCCGCCGCATCGGGTCGGGCATGCGTTTCGAGCAAGTCGCCATCGAGTTCGGCATTGCTGCGCCGGCCGCTCCCGGCCAGCCGCGCGGTCTGGATCGCGCGCGCCGCCGCCACGCGCACAGCGACTTCGGCCGATCCTTCGCGCGGGGGCGGCAACGCCATGTCGCTGGCCGCGACCGGATCGACTTCGACATGCAGATCGATGCGATCGAGCAAAGGGCCGGAGATTTTGGTCTGGTAATCGGCCGCACAGCGCGGCGCGCGGCTGCACGCCAGCGCCGGATCGGCGAGGTGCCCGCAGCGGCACGGGTTCATCGCCGCGATCAGCTGCACGCGCGCCGGGAAAGTCACGTGCGCATTGGCACGCGCCACCGTGACTTCGCCGGTTTCGAGCGGCTGGCGCAGCGAATCGAGCGCGGCGCGCTGGAATTCGGGCAATTCGTCGAGGAACAGCACACCCAGATGCGCAAGGCTGACTTCGCCCGGGCGCGCCTTGCTGCCGCCGCCGGTGAGCGCTGCGATCGAGGCCGAATGGTGCGGGCTGCGAAACGGCCGCGCGCGGCTGATGCGCCCCTCTTCCAGGGTACCCGCGACCGAGGCGACCATCGACACTTCCAACGCTTCGGCCGGCGTCAGTGGCGGCAGAATGCCCGGCAGGCATGCGGCCATCAGCGATTTGCCCGCACCCGGCGGCCCGATCATCAGCAGATTGTGGCCGCCGGCCGCGGCAATTTCGAGCGCGCGGCGCGCGACTTCCTGGCCTTTGACCTGTTTGAGATCGGGGCCGCGGCGCGGCGCTTCGGGTTCGCCCGCGCGCGGCGGGGGCAGCACTTGCGTGCCTTTGAAATGGTTGAGCAGCGCGATCAGATCGGGGGTGGCGATCACCGCGGTGCCGGCCCAGCTCGCTTCGGTGCCTTGCGCGGCCGGGCAGATCAGCCCGCGTTCGGTGGCGCCGGCGTGGAGAGCGGCGAGCAGTACGCCGGGGCTGGCAATCACCCGCCCGTCGAGCGCGAGTTCGCCCACCGCCACCTGGTCGGCGAGCGCTTCGCGATCGACCACCCCCATCGCGCACAGCAGCGCCAGCGCGATCGGCAGATCGTAATGCGACCCTTCCTTGGGCAGATCGGCGGGTGAGAGGTTGATCGTGATGCGTTTGGGCGGCAGCGACAGGCCCATCGCGGCAAGCGCCGAATGCACGCGTTCGCGGCTTTCGCCCACCGCCTTGTCGGGCAATCCGACCACGCGGAACGCCGGCAGCCCGGAAGCGACCTGGCACTGCACTTCCACCGCGCGCGCTTCGAGCCCGAGATAGGCGACCGTCGCCACCACTGCGACCATGTTTTGCGGTGCCCTTCGTACTTGCGCGAATTCGAACCGTAGCCCGCCGCAGGCCTCGCGGCCAAGGGCATGATTTCGCCCATTTTGGCGGGAATTTGCTTAACCATTTTTGGCAATTCCGGGTTCATCGTTTCCGTTGGCATGACGGAAAGGTCGCACGCGGAGTATGGCTGCGATGCCAGTCCGCCTCGCCACGCTGCTCGCGCTGCTCTTTGGCGCCATGCTCCTGCCCGCGCCGGTGCAGGCCGGGCAGCCCGCGCGACACGTTTCGACGCGCACCTGGACCGATGCCCAGGGCGGGGTGTGGACAGAGACCACGACCATCGAAACCGGGGCCAATCCGGGTGCCGACCGCCTGGTCGGGGCGGCGGCCGAGACCGCCGAACGCGGTATCGCGCGGTTCGGTCCGTTCGTGGTGATCGATGCGCACCATGCCGCGCTGGTCGATGCGACCGACAGCAGCAGCCCGGCGCGGTTTGTCGCGATGCTGCGCGCATTTCCCGCCATTCGCGTGCTCGAAATGGTCGATTGCCCGGGAACCTACGACGACACTGCCAATCTGCAACTGGGCCGCCTGATCCGCGCGCATGCAATCGCCACCGATGTGCCGCCCGGCGGCTCGGTGCGATCGGGCGCGGTCGAACTGTTTCTGGCCGGCGCCACCCGCCACGCCGCGCCCGATGCCGATTTCGGCGTGCACGCGTGGGAAGACGACGCCGGGCGCGGACCCGCCAATTTCCGCGCCGACGCCCCGGTCAACCGCGCCTATCTTGATTACTATCACGCCATGGGCATGGCCCCTGCGGCAGCGGCGGCGTTCTACGCGCTGACCAATTCGGTGCCCAATGCGCAAGTGCGCTGGCTGCACCCCGCCGATATCGCGCGGTTCGTGCCGCTCGACCAGGGCATTATGCGATAAGAAAGAATCGCATCATGCCCCAGGAGTCTTTGTTTTTGCATGGTTTATT
>CAITOD010000489.1 GCA_903893935.1 uncultured Sphingomonadales bacterium | reverse complement strand
GAACACCACGCGCGTGGCCGGGGTAACCGCGGCGAGCAGCGCATCGACATCGGTGCCATAATCGCGATCGGGTGCCACCACCGGCGTCGCACCGCAGCGGCGCGCGGCAATCTCGTAGACCGAAAAGCCGTAGCGCACATAGAGCACTTCATCGCCCGGCCCGGCGTAAGCTTGCGCGGCAAGGTGCAGCAATTCATCGGACCCGGTGCCCATTACGATGCGTTCGGGGGCAATCGCGTGCAATTGGCCCAGCGCCTTGCGCAAAGCCACGCTGTCGGGATCGGGGTAGCGTGCCTGATCGCCCGCGTGCAGCCGCGCTTCCATCGCCGCCGGGCTGGTGCCGAGCGGGTTCTCGTTGGCCGAGAGCTTGATCAGCGCGCGCCCGTCGCTGCCGGTCGATTTGCCCGGCACATAAGCATGGATCGCCGCGATCCACGGCTTGGGCTGCGGGCGATCGGCGGTCGGGCGGAGTGCAGTCATGGCGCGCCGCTTAACCGGGAATGCGCGGCAAGGGAACCGGGGATGATGGTGCGCAAAAAAAGGCCCGGAAGACGAGTCTTCCGGGGTGCGAAAAAAAGGCCCGGAAGACAAGTCTTCCGGGCCAAGGCTGTTCGCAGGAGGAACATGGTTTGGCGAAAGCGGGCGGGGGCAGGGAGAGGGACACCCCCGGGCCGCTTTCGCCAAGCTGGGAAACATCACATGTTGTAGGCGCGCTCGCCGTGTTCGTTGATATCGAGCCCTTCGCGTTCGACATCTTCGGTCGGGCGCAGGCCAAGCGTCTTGTCGATCACGAAGTACAGCAGCGCCGACACGATCCCCGACCACAGCAGCGTGATCAGCACCGCTTCGAGCTGGGTGACCAGCTGCGCGGGGATGCTGTAGGCGGCTGCAACATAGGGGAACTTGGTGTAATCGGCGGCACCCTGCCCGCCGAGCGCGGGGCTTGCGACGATCGCGGTGCCAAGCGCGCCGGTGATCCCGCCCACGCAGTGCACCCCGAACACATCGAGCGTGTCGTCGTATTTGAACATGTTCTTCACCGTGGTGACGAAGAAGAAGCAGATCGGCGATACGACCAGGCCGAGCACCAGCGCGGTCATCGGATGCGCATAGCCCGATGCCGGGGTCACCGCGACCAGCCCGGCCACTGCACCCGATGCGGCGCCGAGCATCGACGGCTTGTGGTGGACGATCTGTTCGATCAGCGCCCAGCTTACCGCCGCGGCACAGGTGGCGAGCATCGTGTTGACGAAAGCGACCGCGGTCACGCCGTTCGATTCAAGGTTGGACCCTGCGTTGAACCCGAACCAGCCGACCCACAGCAGCGAGGCGCCGATCATGGTCATCGTCAGCGAATGCGGCGGGGTGTTTTCCTTGCCGAAGCCGACGCGCTTGCCGATCATCAGGCAGCCGACCATGCCGGCGATCCCGGCATTGATGTGCACCACGGTTCCGCCGGCAAAGTCGAGCGCGCCCAGGTGGTTGAGCAGACCGGCTTCATTGGGGGTGTCGGGCATGAAATCCGGCCCGGCAAAGTACCACACCATGTGCGCGATCGGGTAATAGACCAGGATAGACCAGGCCACCACGAAGACGATCAGCGGGGTGAACTTGATACGTTCGGCAAACGAACCGACAATCAGCGCGGGCGTGATCATCGCAAACGTCATCTGGAACACGAAATAGGCCAATTCCGGCACATAGACGTTGTTGGAAAACGTCGTCGCGGTGGTCGACCCGTTGACGCCGATCATCAGCGCTTTCGAAAATCCGCCGACAAACGGGGTGAGACCCGGGGTGAACCCGGTGGTGAACGCCATCGAATAACCGACCGTTGCCCACAACAGCCCGCACACAGACACGATCATGAACACCTGCATCAGCACGCTGAGCATGTTCTTGGTGCGCACCAGCCCGCCGTAAAACAGCGCAAGGCCGGGCACGCTCATCATCAGCACGAGCGCCGACGACACCAGCAGCCAGGCGGTATCGCCCTTGTTGACCATCGTCAGCTGTTGCGCGGCGGTCGGTGCCTTGATCATGGCGGCCTGCGCCATAGCGGTCGTCGCAAAACCGAGCGCAAGACCCGACCCCACAACGCCACTGATCATCTTGCGGATCATATGGTTCCCCTTCATGTCGGATTTTACGGCATGTGCCATCACAGCGCCGGCTCCCCGGTTTCGCCGGTGCGAATGCGCGTGGCAGAGACAAGATCGACGACAAAGATCTTGCCGTCGCCAATCGCCTCGGTGCTGGCGGATTGCTGGATCACTTCGATAATGCGCGGCGCGAGTTCATCGCTCGCGGCGATTTCCAGCTTCACTTTGGGCAG
>CAITOD010000488.1 GCA_903893935.1 uncultured Sphingomonadales bacterium | reverse complement strand
GCAATCGCCACCGCCATGTCGCGGTCGCAGTTTGACCCGGGAAAGGTGATGACAGCGGCGCTAAATCCCATCGGTCAGGCCTTTTCGATGCGATAGTTTTCGATCACCTGGTTGGCGAGCAGTTTGCGGCACATCTCGTCGAGCGCGGCATCGGTTACCGCGTCTGCCACATCGAGCTCGATCAATCGCCCCGCGCGCACATCGTTGATCCCGGCAAAACCCATGCCTTCGAGCGCATGATGGATGGCCCGGCCTTGCGGATCGAGCACGCCGTGCTTCAGGCTGACATGGACACGCACTTTCATCGTTCGCACTCTTTCATCGGGGAGTCGCGCGCCCTATGCCCCCGGCGGCTCGGAAGAGCAAGGTTGCGGCCATGCGCGCCACGCTCCGCGCGCGGTTTCATACCACTGCGCCAGCCGCAGCACGCCCAGGTCATCAAACCGCCGCCCGACGATCTGCAACCCGATCGGCAAACCTTCGGCGGTCTGCCCGCAATCGATCGAGGCTGCGGGCTGTTCGGTCATGTTGTAGGGCATCGTGAACGCGATATGGTCGAACGGGCGCGCGGGATCGTTGTTCGGGCCCGGCAATTCGGCGGCAAAGGCGGGCATCGGCGCCACCGGGGTCAGCACATAGTCAAACCGCTGGCTGAACCGCACCCCCGTTTCGCGGATCGCCATCAGTTGCTGGTACCCCTGATAGAGGTCGAGCGCGCTAGTCGCAGCACCGCCCTCGACCCATTGGCGGATATAGGGCAGCACGGCGGCATAGCGTTCGGGCGGCAGCGCGCGCGTTTCGCCCCAGAAGCGCGTGCGGAAAAACGTGTCGAAGCCATCGAACATCGCTTGCGTCAGCCACGGTTCGACCGGCTCGACCACTGCGCCGCCCGCCGCAAACACCCGGGCTGCGGCTTCGATGCTGGCACGCACCGCCGGCTCGGTCGGTGTTCCCGCGCCCCCGTCGCACATCACGCCGATGCGCAAGCCGCGCACGTCGCACGCGAGGTCCATCCACGGCAGATCGGCCCACGGCAGGCTCATGAAATCGCGCGCATCGGGGCGCGTGATTGCGGTCATCATCAGCGCGGCATCGGCCACATTGCGCGTCATCGGCCCGGCGACCCGGCCCATATAGGGCGGATCGATCGGCACGCGCCCGTTCGACGGTTTCAGCCCGAACACCCCGCACCAGCCCGCGGGCAGCCGGATCGAGCCGCCGATATCGGTGCCCACGTGCAGCGGGCCATAGCCGGCCGCCGCCGCTGCACCCGCGCCGCTGCTCGACCCGCCGGGATTGCGCGACAAGTCCCAGGGGTTGCGCGTCAGCGGATGGAAACTCGACAGCCCCGACGACAGCATGCCGAAATCGGGCGCGGTGGTCTTGGCAAAGATCACCGCGCCCGCTTCGCGCAACCGCGCTGCGACGGGCGCATCGGCGGGTGCCGGGGTCAGCACGCTTGCCGCCGTGCCCATCGGCGTGGGCACGCCTTTGGTGGCAATCATTTCCTTGATCGTGACCGGCACGCCATCGAGCGGACCAAGCGCGGTGCCGCTGCGCCAGCGCGCCTCGGCCGCGCGCGCCATCGCGCGCGCAGCCTCGGGATCGAGCGCATAGGTCGCGCCCAGGTCCGTTTCCCACGCGGCAACGCGCGCCAGCACGGCATCGATCACATCGACCGGCGACAGGGCGCCGCTCGCATAGGCAGGGGCAAGCCGGGTCGCGGCAAAGTCGGCAAGATCGGTCATGGCGTCATCATGCCGCATCTGGCGCGGTCCGCAACCGTGCCATCACGGTGCCTTGCCCACAGTTGCGATTTATGCCCGCCGCTGTTCAAGATCCGCCGCTTTTCAAGTTCAGGGCCGGCATTGCGCCCACATCTGCGCGACATCCGGGCCGGTCAACGGGCCGGGGTGGATTGCGCAGGCGCGGCCCGCGCTGTCTTCGAGCACAGCAAAGGGCAAACCATGCGCCGTTGCGTAATGCGCCTCGGCCCAGGCTGCTGCCCACAGCGGCGGAGCGAGCATCACGCGGCTGCGCATCTGCGCAAACCGTGCGGGCGGTGCAGCGGGCTGGTCAATCCACGCGAGGACGAGGCGCGGCCGGGCCGGTGCGGGCAAATCGGCGAGTGCTGCATCCAGTTGCGCAATTCCGCGCAATTCGACGGTGCACGGCGCGCACCAGCGTGCACCGAACAGGATCAGTGCATTGGCCGGCGGCGGGGGAATGGTTTGCGCAGCGCAATCGGTTGCCCAAATCATCATGCAACCGGCCAGAATTCGCGCAAGTACGGTCCAGATTGAGCTTGTCGCGCCCCGCATAATCGGCACAGTGACCGGCGTTCAGGTCGAGCGCAAGGATTTATCGGATGCGTCCAGCAACGCCGGCTCTGTGGCGCAACAGGGTTGCCGCGCTCGTGTGCGCGGCAGCGATGGCTTTTGCAAGCCCCGCCCACGCGCAAACAGCACCCAAGACCGCGCCGGCGCCGCCCGCAGCGCACGGCTTGCAAGCCGATTTTGATGCCGCCAGCACCGCCGCCGAAGCGCACCACTGCGACGAAGCCGAAACGGTGTTTGCGCGGCTGGCAAGCGATCCGCGCGTCAAGCCGGGCTCTTTGCCGTGGGGGATGATCGCCTTGCGCCGCGGGCTTTGCGCGATCGAGCGCGGACAGCGCGAGCAGGGCGAGGCGTGGGTTCGCGCGGGGCTTCCGGTTGTCGAGCAGGCCGGGCCGGATATGGTTGCCGATGCATCGCTCGGTTGGCTCGGCCTGGCGCGGCTCGCTGCCCGGCGATACGATCACGATGGTGCGGTTGCTGCCTATCGGCACCTGCTTGCCCTGCCCGGGCAGCAGGACCGGGTCGACGCGTTGATCGGTCTGGCGGTCATCACCACATTCGATGGCGACGGCGTGGCGTTCCCGCTCACCGACCGTGCGCTGGCCATCGTTGCCACGCTGCCGGCAGGCCGCGACCGGGCGCATGCCGAAGCCGCCATTGACACGGTCCGCGCGCGTATCCTGATGAATCTCGGTCGCTATGTCGAGGCCTCGCAAGCCGCTGAACATGCGTTGGCGTTGTCCGGCGGGCTGACTTCGCGAGTTACGCTGAGCGATGTCAGCTTGCGCGCCGACGCGGCCGAGGCGGCGCTGCTCAAGGGCAACGTCGACCGCGCGCGCGAACTCCTGGCCTATACCGGCGAAGGGCGGATCGCCCAGTCGCCGTTCGCCAGTGCCAAAGTGCTCGGAACACCGGCGTGCGATGAAGCGGTCGGCCTGCGTCCGACCGACAGCGCCGTCGTCGAATTCGCGATCAGCGACGACGGCACGGTGACCGATGCGCAAACCGTGTTCACGCGCGGGGACTATGCGACTGCGCGCGTGTTTGCCGAGGCCGTGCGCCGTTGGGCGTGGCAACCCGAAACCGTGGCCAAACTGCCGCCGTTTTATCGCGCGCTGATCCGCGCCGAGTTGCGCTGTTCGAAAACCGGCGGCGGATTGCCCGGCGCGGATGTGCCTTTCCGCCAGCGTATCGCCCGGTGGGCTGCACCGCTGGCGACCGCCAATGGCATGCCGATGCACCTCGGGTCTGACCGTGCCGGGGCGCTGCGTCGCAAGGCCGAGACGCTCGCCGCAGCAGGCGATAGCGTCGGCGCAGGAACGCTGCTGATGCTTGCGCTGGGAAGCGATCCGGTCGCGCGCGCTTCGCAACTGGCCGACGCCGATCGCGCGATCACGTTGCTGGCAACCGCAGATGCAGCGCACCGTGCCTCTGCTGCAGCGCTTCGTGCGATGGTGATGAAAAGTCAGAACGATGCCCGGTCGCTTTACAAGCCGGGCATGTATGAAGCGGGCGAAACCGGGTTGCTCAATGCGGCAGAATCGTCCGACATCGCCATCGACGCGCTGGCGCAGGACACTTTGCGACTGATCGCGGTGCTGGGGCATTCGCGCGGCAGCTATAGCGACCGCGAGTTGGCAGCGCTTCATCTGGTCGCCGAAGACGCGCGGCTCGATGCGGGTTCTCCCTTGCGGCAAGTCGCGCTGCTGCGTCTGGCCAGCCTTGCTGCGCGCGACGGTCGCCGCAGCGAGGCCGAGAGCCTGTTTGCGCGAACCGGACTGGGCGAATCGCAATGCGCGCTGATCGGAGACATTCCGCGGCTGCGTTCGAGCGGTTCAGACTCAGACTATCCGGTCGATGCCTTGCGCATGGGCTTTGAAGGGTGGGTGAGCGAGGAATTCGACATCGCGGCCGATGGTCACCCGGTCGCCCCGCGTGCGGTCATCGCCTATCCGCCGTTCGTGTTTGTCGAGGGCGCAACCGCGCTGGTCAAACACATTCGCTTTGATCCGAGCTTTCGCCCGAACGGCAGTCTGGCCTGCTCCGCCAAGACTGAAACGATCAAGTTTGATATCCCGGCGAACCATTGAAATCCTGCGGCCGGAGCCGCCACGGATCATGCTCCGCGCCATGCGCGAAAAACGCGGTTGCGAAAAACAGGGGCATCGCTTGTCCGCAACCGCAAGCCAGGCAGTGCGCCCGGGTCAGTTCACCACGGGCAAGTTGATATAAGTGCCATCGTCGCCACCCACGCTGATTTTTTGCGTCGCCTTGATGTAGTCGCCGGGCTTGGCGTCGATGATCGAGGGTACGAAGCTTTGCGGGTTGCGGTCATAGAGCGGGAACCAGCTTGACTGGATCTGCACCATGATGCGGTGGCCGGGCAGGAACACGTGGTTGGCGTTCGGCAGCGCAAAGTCATACGCCAGCGCCACATTGGGCGTGATCGCTTTGGGCTGCGACAGGCTTTCGCGATAGCGTCCGCGAAACACGTCCATGCCTACCGCCAGTTCATAGCCGCCCATCGCCTTGTCGCCCGGGACCTCGTCGGGATAGACGTCGATCAGCTTGACCACCCAGTCGCTGTCGGTGCCGGTGGTGGCGGCGACCAGATGCACAGTGGGCTGGCCCGCAATCGTCACCGGCTTGTCGAGCACCGGGCCGGTAAAGGTCAGCACATCGGGGCGCCCCGAGACCACGCGCTGGTCGCTGGTCAGCCAGGTCGGCCAGGGGTTGTTGTCATAGCCCACTTCCTTGTTCGGGCGTGGCATATAGGTAACCGGATTGGCCGGATCGGACACATAGTCCAGCTGTGCCGCCTTGGCGGGCCGGGCAAAGCCCAGCGACTGGTCGGCGGTCAGCCACAGCCTCGTCGCGGGTTGGGCAACCGGCCAGCCGTTGAGGCGCTGCCAGTCGTTGGCGCCCGACTGGAACGCGGTCACCGTCGCCACATCCATCGGCGCATCATAGAGGTAATGCGCCAGAAACGGCGCCAGCACGTGCATGCGCCACCATTTGCCGGTGTCGCTGTCCCAGCGGACCGGGCCGAGGCTGTCGGCGCGTTCGATTTCCTGCCCGTGAAACCACGGACCGATCGAAAGGAACAGCTTGCCGTCCTTGTCCATCGGCTTCAGCGCCGACCATACTGCGGGCGCGCCATAGATATCTTCCTGGTCCCACAGCGAATGCACCAGCATGGTCGGCACGGTCAGGCCCTCTTTGGCGAGTATCCGGTCCATCGCCTGCTCTTGCCAGAACGCGTCGTAGGCGGGGTGCGCCTTGATTTTCTGCCAGAACCCGATCTGGTCCATGCCGTGCGCGGTGGCTGCCGCCCCTGCCGAGCCGTAGCGCATGAAATGGGTGTAGAGGTCAGCTTCGCCATATTCATAAAACACGGTGTTGTCGCGCGTGGCGACCTGGTTGAAAATGTAGTCGTTGCCCAGCATGCGCATCGCGCCGTTGTGGAACCAGTCGTCGCCGCGCCAGCCATCGACCATCGGGTTCATCGGCACCGCGACTTTGAGCGCCGGATGCGGATGGACCAATGCGGCGAGCGAGGTGAACCCGTCGTAGCTGATCCCCAGAATGCCGACCCGGCCATTCGATTCGGGCACATTCTTCACCAGCCAGTCGATCGTGTCATACGTATCGGTGGCGTGATCGACTTTGGTCGGATTGAGCGACGAGCCGACGAACGGCCGGTTCATCACATAGGCCCCGCCCGAATCGTACTTGCCGCGCACATCCTGGATCACGCGGATGTAATGCCCCGCGGCGACCACATCGGGGGCGCTGTCATAGCCATCGAGCCGCGCGGCCATATGCGCCGCATGGCCATAACTGGTCTGCTCGTCCGCGTGGTAAGGCGTGCGCGTCAGCAGGATCGCCGCCCCTTTGGCGCCTTTGGGCACGAGGATCACGGTGTGCAGCTTCACCCCGTCGCGCATGGCGATATCGACGACGCGGCGGTCGAAATCGCGCGGGGCCCTGGCTTCTTCAAGCTTGGCCGGGCGCTCGTCATAAATCGGAGCAGGGGTCGCAGCCATTGCCGAAGCGGCCATTCCGCTCAGCAGAACGCAAGCCAGTGCAATTCTGAACGTCATGGTCTTTGCTCCCCCTGTCATACGCCGGCCAGATCGAGCCGGTCACCGATAATGCTGCTCAACCGCAAGACTTGCGCTTTCAGCAGCCGGTTTTCGGATTCGATCAGACCGGCGTGAAGTGCTGCCAGCGCCATCCCCACTTCATGCGCGGCCCAGCCGAGCAAGGCAACCTCGTCGGGCCGATACAGCGCGCCATTGCCCTTCAGGTCAAGCAGCACGAGGCCAGCCAGAACGCCGTGATCGAGCATCGGCAGTGCCAGCACCCCCGGCAGATTGGTTGGTGTTTCGGTCAGATCGAGCGGCGCGCGTTCGGCGCGCATCAGCGCAAATGCCGGATCATCATCGCGGAAATGGCGCGGTGCGCGCTCCCAGGTGCCGGCCACCCGGTTCAGCACGCCTTCGTTGCGACGGTACAGCGCCACTTGCGCGCCGCCGCCAAACCGGGCCAGTTCATCGGCAAAGGCGCGCGCCAGCGAGCGGTCGTCTTCGAAATGCGATGCCGATCCGACAAACCGGCGCAGCGCGGCCTCGTTGGCTTTCCATTGATGAAAGAACAGGTGTTCGACCCGCGCTTCGACCGCATCGTGCACGCGGTGAAACGCCAGATAGACCATGACCGCTGCGCCTGCGTCGATCCACGCGCTCGCCCTGACCCATTCTTCGGGCAACAGGTGTTCGATGCCCCATTCGATGAGCCCGAAACTGCCGAGCAGGATCGCGCTGAACGTGCCGTAGACCATGGTACGGTTCAGCGCGAAGCCAAGGTCGATGATCCGGTGCCGCAGCACCGCATAAGCCATGGCCAGCGGAAACGCGACTGCCACGATCAGCGTGGTAAGGGTATTGAACCCCAGCGCCAGGCCGCGCCCGCCAACATCGAAACCGGCCGGCCCGATCAGAATGACCAACTGGCCTGCAAAGCCGAGTGCAAAAGCGGCGAGCACCGCTGCAAAGCGATTGGTTTCTGCCGCTGGCGCATCCAGAAATCCGCGCCACGCCCACCAGCAGGCCAGTATGGGGCCGACCAGCAGCAAGACTTGCTCGGCCACGTTGACCCACCGCGGCAGCGGCATTTGTTCCCAGCCGGTTATCAGCCCCACCGCCAGGCCGACGCAGGCAAGCACGATGGTCGCGATGACAAGCGCCCAAGCCAAACGTCCGGGCGGGCGCACATAAAGTCCATACAGCAACGGGGCGAAAACAGACAGCCCGCAGCTGCAGGCGTTGGTCAAAAAGATCGCCCCCAGCAGTGCCGTGGTCCAGGGCCGATCGATCGCCCAGACCGGCAGGATGTCGCCAGAGCCGAAACCGACCAGCCCGACCCCGAGCGCCAGTGCGGCAGGCTGTCCCCAGCCGCGCGCAACGACTACAAAGCCGAGGATGACCATGAACAGGCTTCCGCCCACTGCGGTCAGCCAGAGGTTTGCTGCGGTCGTGTTGCTGCTGGGGTCGAACCGCTGGAACACCAGCGTGACGGGGCGCAGGTGCCGGCCGTGGCGGACTTGCGCAGCCACGCGCGTTCCGGGTGGTGCGTCAGAGGACAGCAGCAACGGTCTCGCCAGACGGATATCATCACCCGCCGCGATCCCCGCGCTCGCCGCAGCGCCCCCGGGCTCGACCGCATCGACATGCGTCCAGCCCGGCTGCCAGTCCGGATGCGATCCGATCCCGATCCGCGCGGCGCGATCATTCCCGAACAGCCCGTAGCGGTCCCCGGCGGCCACCGCCTGCATGCCGGCAATCGCCAGCAGCATCAGCAGTCCAAGCCCGACCAGCACGCCGCGCCAGCCGGTAAACAGGCTCGATCGTGGTTGTTGCGCTAGACCCAAGCAAAATACCCCTGCCGCCAATGCCGCAGGGGTATCAACTCCAATCGCGTGGTCAATCCGGATAAGGACCGGATCAAGGCCTTACTTCTTGGTGCGCAGCTTGCGGTGCGCGCCCAGGTCAAGCACTTCGGACGGGCCGCCTTCGTTGTCGAGCAGGCCGAGGCGGCGCGCGACTTCCTGATAGGCTTCCTCTTCGCCGCCGAGGTCCTGGCGGAAGCGGTCCTTGTCGAGCTTTTCGCCGGTGGCGATATCCCACAGGCGGCATCCGTCGGGGCT
>CAITOD010000487.1 GCA_903893935.1 uncultured Sphingomonadales bacterium | reverse complement strand
GCGGTGATCTCCAGCCGACGTTCGATCCGATCGAGGCGACTGCTTTGCCGGTCAACCGCCACCTGCAACCGCGCATCCGCCTCGGACAGCGCCACCAGATCGCGACGGACACCGTTCAGCCCGGTTTCGAGCGCGGTAACACGACCACGCAAGTCGGTCATGGCTTCAATCAGGCTGTCCATTTTTTCGTCGAGGCGACGCAGATAGCGGATCGTCAGATTTTCCGGTTCGTCCGACATGGCAAAACGCTCTCGCTGGGCGGAAAGGCTGGCATCGCCGATGCCGGCTTACACCGTCGGGTGTAATCTAAGCTTTAAGACCGGCAAAGTCGACCGCCGACATGGCCACGCCTCATTGTAGCCGCCGTGATCCGCGTCCGGCGAAATAGGCGATCCACAAGGCAGGCTGCCAGACACAATTGAACATCATGGCAAGGCCAAAGCCCATGTCGGCAAAGGCGTATTTCCTGTCGTTGGTGGCAAGCGCCATCGCCACTTCATAGCCCGCCAATATTTGCAGGAGGATGCCCGGCAAGATCAGCAGCAGGGTGGCCGCAAGATAAGACCGGCCCGGCAAGGCGTGCCGGAAACCATAGAGCGCAAGCGCCAGACCAGCCGAGCAGGCAAAGATCACCACGATGATCATGCCCGCGCGCTTACGCGTCGATCAGATCCGGGTCAATATCCGCCGCGCGGTTCTGAATGAACATGAAGCGGTGTTCGGGGTTGCGGCCCATCAGGCGATCGACCAGATCCTTGATCACGTGGCGCTGTTCGTGCGTTTCGGGCAGCGTCACGCGCAGCAGCGATCGCGTGGCGGGCGCCATCGTGGTTTCGCGCAAGTGCTGCGGGTTCATTTCGCCCAGGCCCTTGAAGCGCCCGACTTCGACTTTGCGGCCTTTGAACAGCGTGGCTTCGAGCTCGGCGCGGTGCGCATCGTCGCGCGCATAGGCATTGGTGGTGCCCGCGGTCAGCCGGTAGAGCGGCGGTTGCGCCAGATAGAGGTGCCCCTTGCGCACCAGATCGGGCATTTCCTGGAAAAAAAATGTCATCAGGAGCGTGGCAATGTGCGCGCCATCGACATCGGCGTCGGTCATGATGATCACGCGGTCATAGCGCAGCGCATCGGCGTTGCAGTCCTTGCGCGTGCCGCAGCCGAGCGCCAGCGCCAGATCGGCGATTTCCTGATTGGCGCGGATCTTGTCGTTGGTGGCCGATGCCACGTTCAGGATCTTGCCGCGGATCGGCAGGATCGCCTGCGACTTGCGGTCGCGCGCCTGTTTGGCGCTGCCGCCGGCGCTGTCGCCTTCGACAATGAACAGTTCGGTCTCGGCCGAACCTTCGCCGGTGCAATCGGTCAGCTTGCCCGGCAGCCGCAGCTTGCGCGCGCTGGTTGCGGTCTTGCGCTTGATCTCGCGCTCGGCCTTGCGCCGCAGCCGCTCGTCCATGCGCTCCATCACCGCGGCCAGCAGCGCTTTGCCGCGATCCATGTTGTCGGTGAGGAACAAGTCGAAATGGTCGCGGATCGCGCTTTCGACCAGTTGCGCGGCTTCGGGGCTGGTCAGCCGGTCCTTGGTCTGGCTTTGAAACTGCGGATCGCGCACAAACACCGACAGCATCACTTCGCTGCCGGTGATCATGTCTTCAGGGCTGATTTCTTTGGCCTTTTTCTGGCCGGTCAGTTCACCGAAAGCGCGAATGCCTTTGGTCATGGCGAGCCGCAGCCCGGTTTCGTGCGTCCCGCCATCGGGCGTCGGGATGGTGTTGCAGTAATAACTGTACGATCCGTCGGACCACAGCGGCCAGGCGATTGCCCATTCGACGCGGCCCATTTCCTGGCCATCGGCGCCAGGGGGAAAATCCTGCCGCCCGACAAACGGCACCGTGGTCACGCATTCGCGCGTGCCCACCTGCTCGGCGAGGTGGTCGGCGAGCCCGCCGGGAAACTGGAACGTCGCTTCGGCCGGCACGTCGTCGCCGGCGAGTGCCGCATCGCATTTCCAGCGGATTTCGACGCCGGCAAACAGATAGGCCTTGGACCGGGCGAGGCGGAACAGCCGCGCCGGCTTGAACAGCGCTTCGTTGCCGAAAATTGCGGTGTCGGGCACAAAGGTCACGCTGGTGCCGCGCCGGTTGGGCGCATTGCCGATGCGCTCAAGCGGGGCTTTGGCATGGCCGCACGAAAATTCCTGCGCGTACAATTCCTTGTTGCGCGCGACTTCGACCCGCGTGAGGCTCGACAGCGCGTTGACCACCGAAATCCCCACGCCATGCAGCCCGCCCGACGTGGCATAGGCTTTGCCCGAGAACTTGCCCCCCGAATGGAGCGTGGTCATGATCACTTCGAGCGCGGATTTGCCCGGAAACTTGGGATGCTCGTCGATCGGAATGCCGCGCCCGTTGTCGGTTATGGTGATCCGCCCGGGCGTTCCGGCTTGCGCTTCCAGCGTGATTTCGATGCGATTGGCGTGGCCCGCGACGGCTTCGTCCATCGCGTTGTCGAGCACTTCGGCCACCAGATGGTGCAGCGCGCGCTCGTCGGTGCCGCCGATATACATGCCGGGGCGGCGCCGCACCGGCTCCAGCCCTTCGAGCACTTCGATGGCCGAGCCATCGTAACTTTCCTGGGCAGTCGCGGCGGGCAGCTTTTCGAACAAGTCATCGGCCATGCGCGCGGGCTTAGCGGATCGGGCGAAACGCGCGCAAGCCGCAGCGCACGCTTATCCCCTTCCGATTATGGGGCCGATAATTGGCCGATTACTGGCGATAGGCGTTTTGCTGAAAATGCGCCGGCGCCGGGCTGACCGTCACGAACGTGCCGCTGCCCACTTCGCGCACCTCCATCGCGCGTTCGGCAATGCCGAACTCGTTGAAGCGGAACACCCCGTCGATGCCGAGGAACCCTTGCGGATCATAGAGCTTGCCGGTCGGGAACACGCTGGCATCCTTCCAGCCGCGCGCGACATTGAGCGTCAGCAGCACCGCGTCGTAGCCGAGCGTGGCAATGCGCGGCGGGCTGGTGCCGAACCGCGATTTGTACGAGCGTTCGAACTGGCCGAAGTGGTCGTCGGCCACGGTTGCAAACCACGCGCCCTGCAACGGTTTGCTCTGGGTGATGGCGCTTTCGCCCGCCCACAATTCGGTGCCGAGCAGGCGCACGCCGCTGGCAAACGGCGCGGCGAGCAATGCAATCCGCGCGCCATCGGCAATCAGGATCGCATCGACCTGGCCTTTGGCCTTGACCCGGCGGATCGCGCTGCCGACCGAGGTGTTCGTGCGTTCGTAAGTTTCGATATCGACCACGCGCACATTGCTCATGCGCGCGGCACCCGACAGCCCGGCGACCACCCGCTGGCCATAGACCCCGGCGGGGATGATCGCGCCGACCGACGTCACCCCGTGCGCGCGGGCATAGCCGATCACGCGCGCGACCGACTGGCGCGGCACCTGGCCGAACACGAACACATCGCGTGCGGCAACATCGGCATCGTTGCAGAACGTGATCATCGGCACATGCGCGGGGCGCGCCACGACTGCCACCGCAGTCACATCTTCGGCGTTGAGCGGGCCGAGAAACAGTTTGTTGCCATCGGCGATCGCCTTGGCGGCCGCCGGGCCCGCGCCACTGGCGGTGTCATACGTGGTGATGCGCAGGTTTTGCGCATTGGTATCGAGCAGGGCTTTGGTCGTCGCATTGGCGATCGCCTGGCCGATCGTCGCATATGTCCCGCTGATCGGCACCAGCAGCGCCACGCGATGGCGGTCGCTGTCGCTTGGCAGCACATTGGCCTGCGGCGCCACTTCGACCGGCTTTTGCACCGGCGGCTGCGGCTTTGGCTTGGGCACCACCGCGCAAGCGGCGAGCAGCGCCAGCATGCCCATGGCTACCGCGCGGCGAAACCGGCCGGGACTGCTTGCGCTGATCATCTGCTTGCCTCTTTCCCTCGCCCCGGTCCATGACATGACCGATGGACACACCTTTGCCCGAAACCGCGCAGCCTGCTTCTGACCACGCTCTGGCACCCGGTCTCTATATTGTTGCCACGCCGATTGGCAATCTCGGCGACATGACCCGACGCGCGATCGACGTGCTCGGCGCGGTGGCGGTGATAGCCTGCGAAGACACGCGCGTCACCGGCAAGCTGATGGCGCACCTCGGGCTCAGAAAGCCCTTGCGCCGTTACGACGATCACGCGGACCTTGCCACGCGCGATGCGCTGATCGAACTGATGCGTAGCGAGCCGGTGGCGCTGGTCTCGGATGCGGGCACCCCGCTGATTTCCGACCCCGGCTATCGCCTGGTGCGCGCCGCGCAAGAACAGGGGATCGCCATCACCAGCCTGCCGGGGCCGAGTGCGCTGATCACCGCGCTGACGCTGGCCGGGCTGCCCACCGATCGTTTTCTGTTCGCCGGGTTCCTGCCGGGCAAGGACAAGGCGCGCGCAGATGTGCTGACCGAGCTTGCCCCGCTGGCGGCGACGCTGGTGTTCTACGACACCGGGCCGCGGCTGGCCGACACGCTGGCGGCGATGGCGCAATACCTGCCCCGGCGCGAAATCGCGGGGGCGCGCGAATTGACCAAGATGTTCGCGGAATGCCGGAGAGGGAGCGCCGAAGACCTCGCCGATTATTACCGCGCGCATCCGCCGCGCGGCGAAATCGTCGTGCTGGCAGGGCCGCCGAGCGCGCCGGTAGCGCCCGATCAGGATGCGATCGACAGTGCCTTGCGCGAAGCGCTGGCG
>CAITOD010000486.1 GCA_903893935.1 uncultured Sphingomonadales bacterium | reverse complement strand
GGCTTGCCGATCATGCGATGCAGCAGCGGCTGTTCGCGGCCTTGCTGGCGGGCGAAGCGCCGCGCGTGATCGACGAAGTCGCCGCGCAATATGCGCTCGGGATCGAACCGCTGGCGCTGATGCGCGCGCAGCTCGATCTGGTGCACAAAGTGACGCTGGCGCAAGTGACCGGCGCCACCGATGCGCCCGGCGCCGAAGAGCGTGAAGCGATCGGCGGCTGGGCCAAGTCGCTGGGTGCGGGGCAATTGCACCGGCTGTGGCAATTGCTGCTCAAAGGCCACGATGAGGTGCGCGCCGCGCCCGATCCGCTGGCGGCGGCGCAAATGGCGCTGTTGCGCGTGATGCACGCGGGTGACTTGCCCGATCCGGGCGGGCTGGTGCGGCGGATCGAGGGCCTGTTGCGCGATTCGGCGATTGCTGCGCCGGCCGGCCATGCGCCCGCCACGGGTGCTGCGCCGGTGGCCTGGGCCGATCTGGTCGAAGGCGTCGAGGCGGTCACCCCGCTGATCGGATCGACCATGCGGCTGGTGGTGCGCGTGATCGCGCTTGCGCCGGGCCGGCTCAACTATGCGCTCGCGCCGGGTATTGCCGGCGACCCGACCGCCGAAATCCGCCGCGCGCTCGAAGCGGCAACCGGCGCGCCCTGGCAGGTCGAACGCGGCGCCGGCGAAGCGAGCCCGAGCCTTGAGGAAGCGCGCGCCGCGCGAGAGGCCCAAGACCAGGCGGCCTTGCACGACGATCCGATGGTAAAGGCGGTGTTTGCCGCTTTTCCCGAAGCGCGGATTGTCAACGAACCTGGCGAACCCGACAGCAAACCCTGGAGCCGACGCGCATGAAATCGATGGAAGAGATGATCCAGGCCGCGCAGCGCGCAGCCGAAACGATCCAGAAGCAGATGGCCGACGCGCAAGGCCGGCTCGATGCGATCGAAGTCGAAGGCCAGGCCGGTGGCGGCCTCGTGCGCATCCGCACCTCGGCCAAAGGCCGGGTGATCGCGGTGGCGATCGACGACAGCCTGCTGTCGGTCGCCGAAAAGGGCATTCTGGAAGACCTCGTCGCGGCCGCGTTCAACGATGCGCGCACGCGCGCCGATGCCGCTGCGGCGGAGGAAATGCAGAAAGTGCAGATGGCTGCGGGCATTCCGCCGGGATTCAAGATGCCGTTCTGACACGCCGTCGCCGCGTGCCGAACGGGCATGCGATATGTGCCAAATTGTCGCGGAAATTGAACGCGGTTTTGACCTTCAGGCCGGTAGCGCTTAAACCGGTCGCGGTTCGGGCGGGCTTGCCCGGGGTCGGGTGGCGAAAGGACAGATATTGATCGTGCTGACCGCCGCGCTTGCGGCTTCGCTGGTGCAGACCGCATTGCCCGACGATACGGCGGCGTCGATACCACCTGCACCCACCGTTGCCGTGTCAACAAACACCGCGCCTGCGGTCGCAACCGATGCGGCTGCGCCCCCGGTTGCTGCACCTGCCGTGCCCGCAACAACCCCGGTTCCGTCCACCGCACCCGATGCCTTGCCCCCGGCCAGCCCTGGCAGCAGCCAGATCGTGGTGTCGGGCGAACACGAGATGCACAAGATCGACCCGCTCGAAGGGGTCAACAAACTGTCGTTCGATACGATCGAGAGCGTCGACAAGAAGCTCATCACGCCGATCATGAACGGCTATCGCAAGGGCCTGCCCAATCCGGTGCGCCAGGGCTTGCACAATTTCTTTTTCAACCTGACCGAGCCGGTCAACGCGTTGAACTATGTGCTGCAATTGCACCCGGGCAAAGCGATCAAGACGGTCGGGCGGTTCGGCATCAATTCGGTCGCGGGCATCGGCGGACTGGTCGATGTGGCCAAGCGCAAGCCGTTCCATATCTATTACCGACCCAACGGCTTTGCCAACACGATGGGGTATTACGGGATCGGCCCCGGGCCTTACATGTTCCTGCCGCTGATCGGCCCCACGTCGCTGCGCGATCTGATCGGCGCGCTGATGGACCAGGCGGCTTTGCCCGCTGTCGTGCACCAGCCGTTCGACAATATCTATTTCGTGCTTGCGTCAGGAACGATCACCGAACTCGATTACCGTGTCGATATCGATGCCGGGGTGCAGCGGGTGCGTCAGACAGGCAATCCCTATGCCTCGTACCGGCAGGCCTATTTCAAGGCGCGCTTCGAGGAGATCGAGGCTTTGCACGGGCGCGGCCCGCTCGCCAAAGGCGAAATTGGCCAGCCGCCGTTTGTCCGCCCGATCGATGCCAAACCCGAAGCGGCGCCTGCCCTTACTCCGACTCCGCCGCCGCCCGCCCCGTCCGCAACAACACCACCGGCGCCTGCGACGCCGGAACCCGCACCGCAACCCGTATCAGCACCGCCCGAACCTGTGGCCCCACAGCCGCCGGTGTTCGTCTCGCACCCGGTGGTCGAGCCGCTGCCGCCCGGCAACTAAGCGGCCTTGCCTGAAAGCGGGGGCCTTGCCTGAAAGCGGGGGCCGTGCCTGAAAGCGGGGGATTGTCTGGCGTCTTTGGGCAAAGGGCATTGCGGCCACGCCACCCTGATCCCATATTCCGGCAAAGCCCCGCAGCGGGGCCGGTGACGACGCCCTGATTTGCCGGCCATTGCGGGGGAACAAGGATCCCCAACTGCCATGCAACATTATCCCCTTTTGCCGCTGCGCGACATCGTGGTCTTCCCCGGGATGGTCGTGCCGCTGTTTGTCGGACGCGAGAAATCGGTCGCCGCGCTCGAAGCGGCAATGGGCGGGGCCAAGGACATTTTCCTGCTCGCGCAGCTCGATCCGGGCATCGACGACCCCGATCATGACGATCTCTACGACACCGGGGTGATCGCCAAAGTCCTGCAATTGCTCAAATTGCCCGATGGCACCGTCCGCGTGCTGGTGGAAGGGCACCAGCGCGCGCGGCTCGCCGATCTCGCGGCCGAAAGCGGCGCGCATGGACCGATGCTGGTCGGCGGCGTGGAACCGATCGATCCGCCGGCGGTCAGCAGCGCCGAAGTCTCGGCCATGATGCGCCAGGTGGTCGAACAGTTCGGCGAATATGCCAAGCTGTCGAAGAAGCTGCCGCAAGACGCGGGCGCGCAGCTTGGCGATATCGACGATGCGGGCAAGCTGGCCGATGCGGTCGCTGCCAATCTCGCCGCCAAAGTGGGCGACAAGCAGGCCGTGCTGTCCGAAATCGACGCGTTGAAGCGGCTCGAAATGGTGCTCTCGTTCATGGAGGGCGAGCTTGGCGTGCTGCAGGTCGAGCGCAAGATCCGCGGCCGGGTCAAGCGCCAGATGGAAAAGACCCAGCGCGAATACTACCTCAACGAACAGCTGAAAGCGATCCAGTCGGAACTGGGCGGCAGCGACGACGGCGGTAGCAACGAAATCGACGAGCTGGCCGAACGCATCGAAAAGCTGCGTCTGTCAAAGGATGCGCGCGCCAAGGCGCAGGCCGAGCTCAAGAAACTGCGCACGATGCAGCCGATGTCGGCCGAAGCGACGGTGATCCGCAATTATCTCGATGTGCTGCTGGGCCTGCCGTGGGGCCGGCGCAGCAAGCTCAAGCGCGACATTGCCGCCGCGCAAGAAGTGCTCGATGCCGATCATTATGCGCTCGACAAAGTGAAAGACCGCATCATCGAGTATCTGGCAGTGCAGGCGCGCACCAACAAGCTCAAAGGCCCGATCCTGTGCCTCGTTGGCCCGCCGGGCGTGGGCAAGACCAGCCTGGGCAAATCGATCGCCAAGGCGACCGGGCGCCAGTTCATCCGCCAGTCGCTCGGCGGCGTGCGCGACGAGGCCGAAATCCGCGGCCACCGGCGGACCTATATCGGCTCGCTGCCGGGCAAGATCGTGACCAACCTGCGCAAGGCGGAAGCGATGAACCCGCTGTTCCTGCTCGATGAAATCGACAAGCTGGGGCAGGATTTCCGCGGCGATCCGGCGTCTGCGCTGCTCGAAGTGCTCGATCCCGAACAGAACAGCAAGTTCCAGGACCACTATCTCGAAATCGATGTCGATCTGTCCGACGTGATGTTCGTGTGCACCGCCAACAGCCTCAATCTCCCGCAGGCTTTGCTCGATCGCATGGAGATCATCCGGCTCGAAGGCTATACCGAGGACGAAAAGGTCGAAATCGCCGAGCGCCACCTGATCGCCAAGCAGATCGAAGCGCACGGGCTGACCGCGGGCGAATTCACGCTCGAACACCAGGCGCTGCGCGACCTGATCCGCTATTACACGCGCGAAGCCGGCGTGCGCACGCTCGAACGCGAGATTGCGCGGCTCGCGCGCAAGGCCTTGCGCCGCATTCTCGAAGGCAAGGACCAGGCGGTCACCATCACGCCCGAAAACCTGGCGGACTTTGCCGGTGTGCGCAAATTCCGCCACGGCGTGTCGGACGAGGAAAACCAGGTCGGTGCGGTCACCGGGC
Organism: uncultured Sphingomonadales bacterium; assembly: GCA_903893935.1. Lineage (GTDB taxonomy): Bacteria > Pseudomonadota > Alphaproteobacteria > Sphingomonadales > Sphingomonadaceae > Novosphingobium. Next base: position 1,115 of record CAITOD010000486.1, on the reverse strand, counting down.
TCGCCTGGACCGAAGTCGGCGGCGAATTGCTGACGATCGAATCGGTGACCGTGCCGGGCAAAGGCGCGGTCAAGACCACCGGCAAGCTTGGCGAAGTGATGAGCGAATCGGTGCAGATGGCGTTCAGCTTCGTCAAATCGCGCGGGCCGGGCTATGGCATCCGGCCGTCGATTTTCCAGCGCAAGGATCTGCACATCCACTTGCCCGAAGGGGCCGTGCCAAAAGACGGGCCGAGCGCGGGCGTGGGCATGGTGACCGCGATGGTTTCGACGCTTACCGGCATTGCCGTGCGCGCCGATGTGGCGATGACCGGCGAAGTCACCTTGCGCGGCCGCGTGCTGGCGATCGGTGGGCTGAAGGAAAAACTGCTCGCGGCCTTGCGCGGCGGGATCAAGACAGTGCTGATCCCCGAGGAAAACCGCAAGGATCTGGCCGAAATTCCGGCCAACATCCTGAACGGGCTGGAAATTATCCCGGTCAGCCATGTCGACGAGGTGCTCGCGCACGCGCTCGTCGCGCGGCCGGAACCGATCGAATGGACCGAAGCTGACGACCTCGCCAGCCAGCCCGCGCCGAATTTGCCTGCGGCGATCGTGCCCCCCACCGCGCATTGATCGGGCGGCCCTTGTGTATCGTTTTGATACACAAGGGCGCCGCTTGCGGCTCCCGAGGCAGGCGCGTCGCGGTGTTGAAACCGGCGCGGTGCCATCGGGCAGACACGTCGCAACCGTCTGCACAAGGCGTCTTGTCGCGCAAATCCGCCGGATTCCGTGGATAAATCCGCCGAATTCCGTGCATTTGCCTTTGACAGCAATGGGGTTCTCCGTTCATGTCGCCCACCTCGTCACATTGATTCCGCACACATCAAGACCTGCAAAACGACACAGTAGGGGGTTCCCGGTATGAACAAGAACGATCTGATCAGCGCTGTTGCCGAAGCAAGCGGCCTGACCAAAGGTGATGCGACCAAAGCGGTTGAGGCCGTTTTTGAAGCCGTCACCGGTGCTCTGGCCAAAGGCGATGAAGTGCGTCTGGTCGGTTTCGGCACTTTCTCGGTTGCCAAGCGCAAGGCTTCGACCGGTCGCAACCCGCGCACCGGCGAACCGATGTCGATC
>CAITOD010000485.1 GCA_903893935.1 uncultured Sphingomonadales bacterium | reverse complement strand
TCCCGAACATGCCGAGCCGGGCACCGAAATCGATCTGGTGTGGGGTGAACCCGATGGCGGCACGACCAAGCCGACCGTCGAAAAACACCGCCAGATCACCATTCGCGGCGTGGTCGCTCCCGTGCCGTATTCCGAAGTGGCGCGCACCGCCTATGCGCCGAGCTGGCGCACCAGGGCGGACTGACACAATTATCGATTCAGGCCTATCGATTGAGGCCTGTCCCGGCTTGCCAGTCCAGGCAAACCGGGATAGGTTTCAATCATAACAATTGATACGGTGCGCCGAGACGGGACGTAGTCCGTCCGCGCGCCGGATAACCGGATGAGGATGGACCATGACCGATGTTGCTGCTCTCGTCGCGCGGATCGAACGGCTCGAACACGAGCTGGGTGTTCAGCAGGACATCGAACAGATCCGCAAAGTGCAATATACCTACGGCTATTTCATCGACAAATCGCAATACAACGAAACCGTCGATCTGTTCGCCGAAGATGGTGAAGTGTGGTTTCTCGGCGGGATCTATCGCGGCAAGGCCGGGGTACGGCGGCTCTATATCGATCGGTTCCAGACCAATTTCACCCAGGGCCACAACGGTCCGCGCTATGGCTGGCTGCTCGAGCATCCGCAATTGCAGATGGTGATCGACGTGGCGCCCGATCGCCAGACCGCGACGGTGCGCGGCCGCTCGATGATGCAGGCGGGCCTGCACGAAACCGCCGAAGGCAACCAGCGCGCGTGGTGGGAAGGCGGGATTTACGACAACCGCTATGTGCGCGAACATGGCGTGTGGAAAATCGCCCGGCTGGGCTATTTTCCGTTCTGGCACGGCACTTTTGCCGATGGCTGGGCCAAGACGCCGATCGACTATATCCCGTTCACCAAAGTGCTCTATCCCGAAGACCCGCTCGGCCCCGATGCATTTGTCGAGCCAATGGTGCGGCTGTGGCCGGCCACCGACATCATTCCGTTCCCTTATCCGCACCCCGTGACCGGCGAACCGATCGTGTGCGACAACAGCCGCGCGCGCGAAGGGTTCAAGGACTGACCCCGTGGGTGCGGGCATGAAAGGCATGCGCGGGCAATGACCGGCGAGACCCCACCGGCGCTCGACGTGCTGCTGGCCGAACGCGCGATCGAGCGGCTGATTGTGGACTATGCCGCGCTCAACGACGCGGGCGAATGGGCGGCGCTCGCCGCGCTCTATCTGCCCGATGGGCGGATGAACCGGCCGACCGCGCCCGAGCTGTTTGTCGAGGGGCAAGCGGCCATTCTGGCATCGTTCGCCGCGCGGCCAAAGCGGGTCGCGCGGCATATCGTCGCCAATATTCGCGTGTCGGTCACGGGCGAGACCGCCAGTGCCACGAGCCAGATCCTGCTGTTCACCGCACCGGGGGCAGCACCTCTGGTCGGCACGTACCGCGACCGTCTGTGCCTGACGCCCGCGGGCTGGCGCTTTGCCGAGCGCGCGGGCAGTCTCGATTTTCCCGCTGCCTGAGGAGGCCCCGATGCGCGAAAGCCTGAGCCCGGCGCGGGCCGAAATCGCCACCCGGATCGATTACCTGCTGCCGACCAGCCGGATCAACCGGCGGTTCTGGGCGCCTGGCGAGGAATACAACACCGGCGTCTATGCCTCGTATGATGTCGTGATCCGCAATGCGCGGCAGGCCGGGCCGTTCGAGGCCGATGTGCACGGGTTCTGCCTTGCGCCGCACCACTCCGCAGTGACCTACTGGGAAGCCAGTTACGGACCCGACGCGGCCTATGCGGCCGAAGTGGTCGAAGTCGCCGGGCGGTTGACCGGCGCCGATCTGGTGGTGCCGATGGGCGGCATGATCCGCACTTCCGGCCTCACCAGTGCGACGATGCAGCCGCCAGCGGCCGAGGCGCATGTCGATTTCACCACGCGATCGGCGCACAAAGTGGCTGAACGGATGTATCGCAAGGCGCGACCAGAGGGGGCAGGCTACGACCGTTTCATCTGCTTTTCGCTGTGGCGCGTGCTGTCGCCGCCGCCG
>CAITOD010000484.1 GCA_903893935.1 uncultured Sphingomonadales bacterium | reverse complement strand
GGTTGCAATAATTGCGACTCTTCTCCCCTCCCCTTCAGGGGAGGGGCCGGGGGTGGGGGCTCTCCGGATTGCTCGGCGGCTGGGGATAGCCCCCACCCCAACCCGCGTTCAGAGTCACGTGCCTCTGAACGCCCTGAAGGGGAGGGGCTTCATTCGTCACGCCCGTTGCGCCATTTCCAGCCGCCGCGGGTCCTGGCCCTGGCCAGCAGGATCAGCGGCAGGTTGGCCGCGAGCACGACCGGCGTAAACAGCAGGGGCGACAGCGTTTTTGCCAGCAGCAAAGCCAGCACGGTGCTGAGCGCGATCATCGCCGCCAACACCACCCAGCCCTGCCAGGCAATCGGCAGCCCGGCGCCATAGCCATGGCGCTTGGCGACAAACCACGCGCCGTCATTCTCGTCGCTCATCGCGCAAAATCCCTGATCAGGCCCAGAAATGCCTCGCCATAGGCATCGCGCTTGCGCGCGCCCACCCCGCTGATTTCGGCCAGTGCGCCCGGCGTGGTCGGGCGCAGGGCGGCCATTTCGCGCAGGGTCGAATCGTGGAACACCACATAAGGCGGCACGCCTGCGGCTTTGGCGAGATCGCGGCGCAGCGCGCGCAGCGCGTCGAACAGCGGATCGTCGCCCGGATCGCCGGCGGGTGCGGCCGCGCCTTTGCGCCGCCGCGCCGGTTTTTCCGCCGCTTTGGGCACGATCATGTCGACGGTTGCAGCACCTTTCAGAATGTCGCGCGCGTCGCCCGCGAGCATCAGCCCGCCGTGTTCGGTCTGCACGAGCGCGCCGCGCGCCTGCAACGCGCGGCTGACCGGGCGGATCAGCGTGGCCTCGTGCGCATCGACTATGCCGAACACCGACAGCTGATCGTGGCCGCGCGCCAGCACGCGATCATCCTGCGCACCGGTCAGCACTTTTTCGACATGGCCGAGGCCAAACGCCTGGCCGGTGCGATAGACCGCCGAAAGCAGCTTGCGCGCGAGTTCGGTCACATCGCTGACCGCCGGGCGATCGAGACAATTGTCGCAATTGCCGCAGCGTTCGGGCGGGTCTTCGCCAAAGTGGCGCAACAGGATGGCGCGGCGGCATTCGGCGGTTTCAACCAGGCTCGCCAGCGTATCGAGCCGCGCGCGCTCGCCGCCGCGCCGCGCTTCATCGAGTTCGCCCAGCCGCGCCCGCGCGCGCGCAAAATCGTCGGCGCCCCACAGCATCAGCGCCATGGCGGGATCGCCGTCGCGCCCGGCGCGCCCGGTTTCCTGATAATAGCTTTCGATCGATTTGGGCAGGCCGGCGTGCGCGACAAAGCGCACATCGGGCTTGTCGATGCCCATGCCGAACGCGACTGTGGCCACCATCACCATGTCTTCCGACGCCACGAACGCCGACTGGTTGGCGGCGCGCACGTCGGGCGCGAGGCCCGCGTGATAGGGCAGCACGCTGCGCCCGGTTTCGGCGAGTTGCCCGGCAAGCTTTTCCACCCCGGCGCGCGTCGGTGCATAGACGATCCCCGGCCCCGGCTGTTCGGCGAGCAGCCGGGTCAGCTGGCGCAGCGGATTGTCGCGCGGGGTGATCGCATAGCGGATATTGGCGCGGTCGAACCCGGCGATCACGAGGCCATCGCGCGCAATGCCGAGCTGGTCCATGATATCGGCACGCGTGTGCGCATCGGCCGTCGCCGTCAGCGCAAGACGCGGCACCTCGCCGAAATGATCGAGCAAAGGGCGCAGCAGGCGGTAATCGGGGCGGAAATCGTGCCCCCATTCGGACACGCAATGCGCTTCATCGATCGCAAACAGCGCGATCGGCGCGGATTCGAGCAATTCGCGAAAATGCCCCTGGCTCGCGCGTTCGGGCGCAATATACAACAGATCGAGCTCGCCATTGCGGAAGCGTTCGATGGTGTGGCCACGGTCGGTGTCGGCGCTCGTCAGCGTGGCGGCGCGTATGCCGTTGGCGCTGGCTGCGCGCAACTGGTCGTGCATCAGCGCGATCAACGGCGAAACCACCACGCACGTGCCCGGCAGCATCACCGCGGGCAATTGATACGTCAGCGATTTACCCGCCCCGGTGGGCATCACCGCCAGCGTCGATTGCCCGGCGAGCACGCGCGCGACCACTTTGTCCTGCACGCCGCGAAACGCGGCAAAGCCGAACACGCGCGCCAGTTCGGCGCGGGCCTGGGCGAGATCGAAAGCGGCGACGCGGGGCAGAGGGTTCACGCGCCTGCCTATGCCAGATCACCGGGCCCGTGCCAAAGCGATCTCGCGCAGAAACCGACGGAGTTGGGGGAAACCGGCCCGGCGGCGCGCGCCGCAGATGGTCAGTGCAACAGCACCCGCAGTTGCGCGAGCGCGGCGGGAAGCCCACCAAACATAGCCAGATTGTAAATCGCCGCGACCATCACCGCAGCGCCCGCCAGCGCAACCAAAGCCCAGTACCCGGGTCCTCGCGGAGTCACCCGATCGGGATCGGCTTCGTCGTACCACACCGTATAGACCGAGTCGGGCCGCCGCCCGCGCCATACTTGGCGTTCGACGAGCGCGCGGTGCTGCTGTCCGTTGCTGGTGGTATAGACGATTTCGTCGGTGATCAGCCGCTCGTCTTCGCCATCGCGCCAGTTGAACCCGCGCGTGGTGAGCATGTCATTGCCCAGCGACCAGCGATCCTGCCACTGGTCGGATTCGGTATAATCGCTTTTCCACACATCGGCGACGGTCGGCTGCCAGCCGCTCAGCATGCGCATGACGCGCCACGCGGCGAGCACCATCGCCACCCAACCGGCCACAGCCAGCACAAGAAATCCCGCCGCCATGGCGCGACCATAGCCCGGCACCGGTTAAAATTCAGCGCTGGCCGGCGAGCAGCCGCGCCAGCCGGGGCCGCGCCATCGGCACTGTCAGCGCGGTGCTGGCCACCGCCATCAGCAGGAGCGCGGTAAAGGTTTCGGCGGTGATGATCTGCCGGTCGAGCAGCACATTGACGAAAATGATCATGATCAGCGCCTTGGTCTGCAACATCCAGCCGATCACGCTCGCTTCGCCCGGCGCCCAGCCGAGCAACCGCCCGGCCAGATGCACGCCGAGCAGCTTGCCGCCGACCGAGGCTGCGAGGAACAGCGCAGCGGCGGCAAACACCATCAGCGCGCCGGTCCCGCCCAAGCCTGCCCCCCACTGCGTGCGCAGCCCGGTCGAGAGGAAAAACACCGGCATCACCGCCAGCAGCAGAATCTCGCGAAAGGCATCGCGCCGCACGACCGTAAAGTCGCGCCCGTTGAGCACCGCGCCCGCCAGAAACGCGCCGACCATGAAATGCAGCCCCGACCAGTCGGCGGCAAACCCGACCGCCGCCAGCCACACCAGCCCCAATGCCCAGCGATCGGCTTCGGGCAGCCGCGCGATCAGCCGGCGCACAGCCGTGGCCATAAGCCCGAACAAAGCGAGAAACAGCGCCTGCCGCCCGATCCGCTGCCAGTCGAGCAGGATCAGCGCCAGCACGCCCCAGATCGCGACATCGTCGAAACTGGCGTAGCGCAGCATGCGGTCGCCGAGCGGCTGGCGGAAAATTCCGAGCTTCTCCATCAGCAGCACAAGGATCGGCAGCGCCGTCACCGCACACGCCATGCCGATCCCCAGCACGCCTTGCGCATAAGTGCCCTTGGGGCCGATCCAGCCCGGCCCGAGCAGCAGCAGCGCCGCCGCCGCCGCGCCCAGCAGCAGCGGCACCAGCAGTGCTGCGGCCGCGGTGGTGAGCGTTTCGCCGCGATTGGCCCAGGCATCGGCGAGATCGAGTTCGAGCCCGGCGGCATACACAAACAGCATCACCGCCCACCACGCGATCCCGTTGAGCGCGGCGATCACGGGCGGATTGAACACAAAGGCATAGGCGCCGGGAAACGCTGCACCCAGGACACCGGGCCCAAGCAGAATGCCGCCGATGATCTGCACCACCACCAGCGGCGCATAATGATCGGTGCGCGCCAGCCGCCACACGCCATAAGGCAGCGCCAGAATGATCGTCAGCGCGATCAGGAAAATCTCGCTGGTACCCACGTTCCCCCGCTTGTCCGGATGGCACTGCACAGCCTCAAGCGAAACCCGCCATCGCCCTTCCCCTACCCGTCCGCCGAGGGCAGGGGCAAGCGGCGCTTTGGTGGTCATCTGCGCAAAGACCAGTGCCGCCTTGTCCCCATCGTTTTGCCGGACCTGATCCGGCATCCATCGCGGTTCAGGCGCTGGTGCTGCATGGGCGGCCAAGGCGCCCGGCGGAGGGATGGACCCCGGATCTAGTCCGGGGTGACGAAGAGGGTGGGGCGCGGTCAGTCGAGGTTGGGGCGGAGCCAGCGTTCGGCGGTTGCGAGGTCGATGGCGCGGCGGGTGGCGTAGTCGGTCAGCTGGTCGCGGCCGATGGTGGCGACGCCGAAGTACTGGCTTTCGGGGTGCGCGAAGTAGAAGCCGCTGACTGCGGCGGTGGGCAGCATGGCCTGGCTTTCGGTGAGCACGATGCCGGCACTGGCGGGCGCGTCGAGCAAGTCGAACAGGATCGGCTTCAGACTGTGGTCGGGGCACGCGGGATAGCCGGGTGCGGGGCGGATGCCGCGGTATTGTTCGCGGATCAGCGCTTCGTTGGTCAATTGCTCGCCGGGCGCATAAGCCCACAGCGTGGTGCGCACGTGTTGGTGCAGGCGTTCGGCAAACGCTTCGGCAAAGCGGTCGGCGAGCGCCTTGAGCAGGATATCCGAATAGTCGTCGTGGCCCGCGCGGAAGCGTTCGAGGTGCGGCTCGATACCGTGGATGCCGACCGCGAACCCGCCCAGCCAGTCGCCCGCCGGATCGATAAAATCAGCGAGGCAGACATTGGCGCGGCCCCGGCTCTTGCCCACTTGCTGGCGCAGGAAGGGCAGGCGGACATGGCGGTCGCCGCCGTCGAGATGGAGCACGACATCGTCGCCATGGCGCGCGCAGGGCCAGAATTCGGCGACACCGCGCGCAGTGAGCCATTTTTCGGCGATGATCTGCGCGAGCATCGCCTGCGCATCGGCCCATAGCGCGCGCGCGCTTTCGCCGACCACCGCATCGTCGAGGATGGCGGGGTAATTGCCGGCGAGTTCCCACGCGCGAAAGAATGGCGTCCAGTCGATGCATTGGGCGAGATCGGCGAGGTCCCAGGCTTCGAACACGTGGCGGCCGGGTTGTTCGGGCGGCGGCGCCTTTTCGGAAAAGTCGGGCGCAAAGGCATTGTCGCGCGCGGCTTCGAGCGTGATCAGCTTTGACGCGCCGCGCCCGGCGCGCGCCTCGCGCACCGCGGTGTATTCGTCGGCGGTGGCGGCGACGAACGCTTCTGCCTGCGTGTCGGACAGCAGCTGGCTCGCCACGCCGACCGCGCGGCTGGCGTCGAGCACATGGATCACCGGGCCTTCATAGGCCGGATCGATGCGCAGCGCGGTGTGCACTTTGCTGGTGGTGGCGCCGCCGATCAGCAGCGGGATGGTGAGCCCGGCACGCTGCATTTCTTCGGCCATTGTCACCATTTCATCGAGCGAAGGCGTGATCAGCCCCGACAGCCCGATAATATCGGCATCCTGTTCGCGCGCGGTATCGATGATCCGGCTCCACGGCACCATCACCCCCAGGTCGATCACTTCGTAGCCATTGCATTGCAGCACGACGCCGACGATGTTCTTGCCGATATCGTGCACATCGCCTTTGACCGTGGCCATCACGATGCGGCCTTTGGCGCGCGCGCCGGGCTCTTTCAGCGCCTCGATATAGGGGATCAGGTGGGCGACCGCCTTTTTCATCACACGCGCCGATTTGACCACTTGCGGCAGGAACATCTTGCCCGCGCCGAACAAGTCGCCGACGGTGTTCATCCCGGCCATCAGCGGGCCTTCGATCACTTCGATCGTGCGCGCGTGAAGCAGGCGGGCTTCTTCGGTATCTTCGACAATATAGGCATCGATGCCTTTGACGAGCGCGTGTTCGAGCCGGCGCACAACGTCCCAGCCACGCCATTCCTCGGCGGCCTTTTCGGCGACCTGGTCGCGGCCCTTGAAACTCTCCGCCAACGTGATCAGCCGTTCGGTCGCATCGGGGCGCCGCATCAGCAGCACGTCTTCGCACGCCTCGCGCAACTCGGGGTCGATCGCATCGTAGATATCGAGCTGCCCGGCGTTGACGATCGCCATGTCCATTCCGGCCGGGATCGCGTGGTAGAGGAACACCGAATGCATCGCGCGGCGCACCGTTTCGTTGCCGCGAAAGCTGAACGACAGGTTCGACAGCCCGCCCGAGATATGGACATGCGGGCACGTGGCGCGGATGTCGCGCGCGGCTTCGATGAAATCGAGCGCGTAGCGATCGTGCTCCTCGATCCCGGTCGCGACCGCGAAGACATTGGGATCGAACACGATATCTTCGGGCGGAAAGCCGATCGCGGTAAGCAGCGCATAAGCGCGCTGGCAGATCGCCACTTTGCGCTCGCGCGTGTCGGCCTGGCCCGCCTCGTCGAACGCCATGACCACGACTGCCGCGCCATAATCGAGGCATTTGCGCGCGTGGGCCAGAAACGCGGCTTCGCCTTCCTTCATCGAGATCGAATTGACGATCGGCTTGCCCGACACGCATTTGAGCCCGGCCTCGATCACCGACCATTTCGAGCTGTCGATCATCACCGGCACGCGCGCGATATCGGGCTCGGCGGCGATCAGCTTGAGAAACGTCGTCATCGCCAGCTCGGCATCGAGCAGGCCTTCGTCCATGTTGACGTCGATGATCTGCGCGCCATTTTCGACTTGCTGGCGCGCGACATCGACCGCCTTGGCATAGTCGCCCGCAAGGATCAGCTTTTTGAACGCGGCCGAGCCGGTGACATTGGTGCGCTCGCCGACATTGACGAAGCGCGATCCGGCGGATTGTACGCTGGTTTCGGTCATGATCAGGCCATTACAAAGGGTTCGAGCCCGGCGAGCCGCGTCGCCACCGGCACTTCGGGCATGGCGCGCGGCGCCAGTTCGGCGACCGCGCGCGCCATCGCGGCGATATGAGCGGGGGTCGATCCACAGCAGCCGCCCAGCACATTGACCTGGCCGTGTTCGGCCCATTCGCGCACCAGGCCGGCGGTGGTGGGCGGTTCCTCGTCGTATTCGCCCAGTTCGTTGGGCAGGCCGGCGTTGGGATAGACCATGATCAGCGTTTCGGCGATTTGCGACAAGGCGCGCACGTGCGGGCGCAGCTGGGTCGCGCCGAACGAGCAATTGAGCCCGATCGTCAGCGGCCGCGCGTGGCGCACCGCATACCAGAACGCTTCGACCGTGTGCCCCGACAAGTTGCGCCCTGACAGATCGGTGAGCGTCATCGACAGCATCAGCGGCACTTCGCGGCCGAGCGCGGCTTCGACCTGGCGCACCGCCATGACCGCGGCTTTGGCATTCAGGGTGTCGAACACGGTTTCAACGAGGATGAAATCGGCGCCGCCTTCGACCAGCGCATGCGCCTGTTCGGCATAGACATCGACCAGGTGGTCCCAGCTGATTTCGCGAAAGCCGGGATCGTTGACATCGGGGCTGAGCGACAGCGTCTTGTTGGTCGGGCCGATCGCGCCCGCGACAAAGCGCGGACGGCCATCGGCGGCGGTGAATTCATCGGCGACGCGGCGGGCCAGTTGCGCGCTGGCCAGATTGATCGCGCGCACCAGATGTTCGGCGCCATAGTCGGCCTGGCTGATGCGATTGGCCGAAAACGTGTTGGTTTCGGCGATATCGGCCCCGGCCTTGAAATAGGCGCGGTGAATGCTTTCGGGCACATGCGGCGCGGTCAGCGCCAGAATGTCGTTGTTGCCCTTTTGATCGTGCGTGAGCCCAAG
>CAITOD010000483.1 GCA_903893935.1 uncultured Sphingomonadales bacterium | reverse complement strand
GGGAGGGCTTTCTGCCTTGCGGGCCTGCGCATTTTTGCAAGCGGTATAAGCACTCGTTTTTTACCGTCTTTCCTGCCTTCGCAGGAATGACGAAAGTCAGCGTAATTCGAGATACTCGAGCGCTGACCTCAATCCAGCCGGTCAGGCCGCATGGCCATGGCGGCAAGCGACTCAGCTTCCACCAGCAAGTCTTCGTCCGCAGCACCCATCGGCAGGCTCTCGCGGCCGATCATTACCAGCACCGGCACCGCGAGCGGGCTGACGCGATCGAGGCAGACGTGCACCAGTTGCGCGGCAGCGCGATCGAGCAGATCGGCCAGCCGGCCAAGATCGGTCAGCCGCGCGCGGGCATCGGCCCAGGCCGCCTCGATAAGCACATGGCCCGGCTCATACTTGCGCAGCACATCATAAATCAGGTCGGTTGAAAACGTCACTTGCCGTCCGGTCTTGCGCGCACCGGGCAATTGCCGCTCGACCAGCCCGGATATCACCGCGACTTCGCGAAAAGCGCGGCGCAGCAGATAGGAATTCTGCACCCATTGCTCGAATTCGTCGGCCAGAATGGTCGGTGACAACAGCGCTGTCGGATCTTCGACCGGTTTCAGCCCCCACACCGCCAGCGCATAGTCATTGGCAACAAACCCCATTGGCGCCGCGCCCGCGGCTTCCATCCTGCGCGTGATCAGCATGCCCAGCGACTGGTTGGCAGTCCAACCGGCAAATGTATAAAACACGCTGTAGGCGCGCCCGCCGTGCGGGAAGCTTTCCACCAGCAGTTCGCCGGGTTCCGGCAGCCGGCTGCGCCAGTCCTGCATTTCCAGCCATTCGCGCACATCGTCGGGCATCCGTCCCCACCCGGCACGATCGGTCAGCATGGCCTGCACGCGCGTGGCAAGATGCGTGGTCAGTGGCAGCCGCGCGCCCATATAGCTCGGGATCTGGCCGGATTTGCGCGCGGCGTGCACGATCACGGCGTTGTCGCGCAGCCCCTCGACTTCAAGGTCCATCCCGGCAAAGCGAAACGTGTCGCCCGGCGCCAGTTGCGCGCCGAAATCCTCTTCGACTTTGCCGAGGCTGCGCCCGTTGCGAAACCGCACTTCGAGCATGTCGGAATCGACAATGATGCCGGCGTTGATGCGATGCCGCGCGGCAAGCTCGGGATGCGTCAGCCGCCACAGCCCCTCGGCGTTGCGCACGATGCGCCGAAACCGGTCGTAAGCGCGCAAGGCATAGCCTCCGGTGGCGACAAATTCGAGTACGCGCTGCCAGGCTTCGGCATCGATCGAGGCATAAGGCCAGGTGCTGCGTACTTCGGCCAGCAGTTGCGCTTCGTCAAACGGCCCCGCGCAGGCACAGGCCGTGACATGCTGTGCCAGCACATCGAGTCCGCCGGGCCGGAATTCCTCGCCATCGCGCTGCCCCGCATCGACCGCATCGCGCGCCGCCAGCGCTTCGAGAAATTCGAAGCGGTTGCCCGGCACCAGCACCGCGCGGCTGGGGCAATCAAGCCGGTGATTGGCGCGCCCGATCCGCTGCAACAGCCGCGACGACCCTTTGGGTGCCCCCATCTGCACCACCAGATCGATATCGCCCCAATCGACCCCGAGATCGAGGCTGGCAGTGCACACAAGCGCGCGCAACCGGCCTTGCGCCATGGCATTTTCGACTTTGGCCCGCGCTTCGCGGCTCAACGACCCATGGTGGATACCGATCGGCAAGGTGTCTTCGTTGGCGTCCCACAGCATCTGGAACAGATATTCGGCGAGAAACCGCGTGTTGGTGAAAATCAGCGTGGTGCGGTGGCGCCTGATCAGATCATAGACTTGCGGCACCGCCCAGGTCCCCGCATGCCCACCCCACGGCACGCGCGCATCGACAGGCTCGAGAATCTCGACTTCGGGCGGCGCGCCCTGCTCGCCCTGCACCAGCGCCACGCTGTCGCAATCGCCCCAAGGCGCCAGCCACGCGCGATACCCTTCGGCATCCCCCAGCGTCGCCGACAACGCGACGCGCTGCAACCCAGGGCTCAGTGCCTGCAACCGCCCGAGCGACAAGGCCAGCAGATCGCCGCGCTTGCTGGTGGCAAACGCGTGAATCTCGTCGATCACCACGCGCTGCAACCCGGCAAACAGCGCAGCACTTTCGGGATAGCTGAGCAACAGCGCGAGCGATTCGGGCGTGGTCAGCAAGACATGCGGCGGTCGCACCCGCTGCCGCGCCTTGCGCTCGCCCGGCGTATCGCCGCTGCGCGTCTCGATGCGGATCGGCAACCCGATTTCCTCGACCGGAGTCAGCAGATTGCGCTTCACATCGTGCGCCAGTGCTTTCAACGGCGAGACATAGAGCGTGTGCAAGCCATCGGGCGGCGTGACCCCGCGCGACGGCGCAAACGCCGCGAGCGTGGGGAGAAACCCGGCGAGCGTCTTGCCCGCCCCGGTATCGGCCACCAGCAGGGCGTGCTGCCCGCGCGCGGCCGCAGCCAGCATATCGGCCTGATGCCGCCGCAGCGCCCACCCGCGCGCGGCAAACCACGCGGCGATTTCGGGGGGCAAGTCGGCGTTCAGCATCAGCGCGCGATAGCCCACGCCAGCGGATATGGCACGGCCGCTATTCGATCCGCAGGATCGGATCGCCCTCGCGCGCCGGCAAGCGCAGCGCCTGGCGGATCAGCCCGGTCGAAACCGCGCATTGCACCGCGTCGGTCGCCTCGTGGCGCAGCGCCTTGCGCACGTCCGCTTCGCCGAGATGCGCGCTGGTCATGATCTGTTTGATCATCGTGCCGGGGATCATCCCGGTCAGCGGGCCCAGCGGCGCCTGCTCGTCGAGCTTGTTGGCTTTCGCCAAATCCTCGAGCAAGGCGCGCGCGCGCTTTTGCTCATCGGGTGTCAGGTCGGTGACATAAGGCAGGCGGCTGCCCTGCAACACTTCCATGCAGGCCGCGATGTCGCGCTTCGGGATGCGTTGCAGCACACCCAGCCGCAAGCGCTCGACCGCACGCAAAGTCTCGCTGTCGCCGCGAAGGGCGGCCATGCGCAGTGCGGCAAACACCCCGTCGCGCAAGGCGCGATCGGCGGCTTCCTGGCTGGTGCTGCCCGATGCGAAATTGGCGGAAAGCCGGGCCACCAGCGGCGCGCGCTGGGCCACAGTGGCAAAATTGGCATCGTCACCAAACCAGGGCCTGGCCGCGCGACCGAGATTGGCAGTGACCGTCTCCATCGGCGGCGGCCCCAGCACAGGTGGCGATGGCGGGGGTGCATGATGAGAAAACGCGTTGTAAAAAATGATCAGGATGCGAAATCCGCCAATTGCGAGAATAAGTCCGAAGCGCTTTCCGCTGAGCGCGCCGACAAAGCCCTGCCGCCCGACGGGGCCACTCGGATAAATCTTGCGCTCCCATGCGCCAATCCGCTGCGGATCGAGGTAGTGCTCGACTTCGGGAAAATCCTTGCGGATGCCTTCGAGCAAAGCCTTCACATCCGCCTGTTTGACCAGCCAGCCGCGCCCGAAGCCGGGCTTTGACAATTCTGCCCATGCTTTGTGGTACCGGTGGCCGGGCTTTGCGACCGCTTCGACAAAGCGCAAACCGTTGAGCCGGGCATTGACGAACGCCACCGCCGGCCGCTCGCCCAGCCGGCCATATTCGTCGTCCCATCCGAATGCGGCCGCGGCCGGCGCCAGCAAAGGCGCCGAACGGGTCCAGCTCTGCACCAGCAGACCGGCAATCCAGTCTTCGAGCGCGCGCGATCGCTCGATCGGCAAGTGACCGGCGAGGCGTACCAGCGCAACGAGATGCTCGCGCGCGCGCGCTTCGTCCGCGGCATCGAGCGGCGTGTCCGGCGCAGTCCCGGTGAGCAGCTTTTGCAGCGCCGGGCCGCGACTGTGATCGGCAATCACTTCGCCCTGCCCGCCCACCTCGATCACCGGCGCAGCGAATGCCGGAGCGCGGATTGTCAGCGGGGTCTCGGCGGGCCCGGTTGCCGCACCGGCGGCAGGGGGGGGCGGGCTCTCGGGCGCATCGTTGCGCGCGACAACAACGCCGGGCGGAACGGGCAGCGCGACGTTCGGTGCGGCATGCGGCCAGGCGGGCGACTGCGCGCGTGCCGCCACTTCCTCGAGCGCGTCATCGAGATCGACAGCAAGATCGTCCGCCGGTTTGGTCGCCTGCGCCTCGCGCCGCCGGATATCGGCGAGCGCCACATCGCGCGCGGCGCGCAAGCGCGCAAAGCCGGCCGGATCGGTAT
>CAITOD010000482.1 GCA_903893935.1 uncultured Sphingomonadales bacterium | reverse complement strand
GCCCCTCTCCGGATTGCTCCGCGACTGGGGATAGCCCCCACCCCAACCCCTCCCCTGAAGGGGAGGGGAGACGAGTCCCGATCATGGCAACTTGGCATAAGGCGGCATCGCCGGCGCGATCAAACGGGCTGTCGATCATCATGTCAGGCTCTGGTTCGCGTTCTTGAGCATGTCGTCGACCGAGCTGATCATTTTCGAATTGATTTCGTAGGCACGCTGGCACTCGATCATGTCGACCAGTTCGGTGACCACGCTGACATTCGAGGCTTCGAGATAGCCCTGCTGGATCAGGCCGTGGCCGTTCTGGCTGGCCGGGCCCACTTGCGGGGTGCCGCTGCCGGCGGTTTCGAGATAGAAATTGTCATTGCGCGCCTGCAGCGCCGAAGGGTTGGCGAACGTCGCGGTGGTGATCTGGCCGAGCGCTGACGGCGCCGATGCGCCCTGCAAGGTTGCCGAAACGGTGCCGTCCTGCGCCACGGTGATCGACGAGGCGCCTTGCGGAATGGTGATCTGCGGCTGCACCGGATAGCCTTGCGCGGTCACCAGCAAGCCTTCGGCCGACGTGGTGAAATTGCCCGCGCGGGTATAGGCGGTCTGTCCGCTGGGCAAAGCGACCTGAAAATAGCCGTCGCCGCTGATTGCCAGATCGAGCGCGTTGCCGGTCGCCGTCAGCGTGCCCTGCGTCATGTCGGTGGTGGTTGCCTGCACCATGACCCCGGTGCCGAGATTGACCCCGGTGGCATAAGCGGTCTGGTCCGACGACTGCTGCCCGGCGACGCGCGCATTCTGATAGGCGAGCGTGGCGAAATTGGCGCGATCGCGCTTGAACGCGGTGGTGCTGACATTGGCAAGGTTGTTGGAAATGACTTGCATGCGCGTGTCCTGGGCCTGCAGCCCGGTGCGCGCGACATAAAGGGCAGATGATGGCATGGTTGGGTGCTCCGTTTCAGCCTGGCAGCGCCATCAGCGCGGTCGATTTCTCGTCGTTGTCCTTGGCACTTGCGACGGCTTTGCTGCGCATTTCGAACAGCCGCTGCGACGACACCATGTCGACCAGCACTTGCGTGGTGCTGACATTCGATTTTTCGAGCGAGCCGCTCACCAGCGTGGCGGCATCGTCGGTGGGCAGCACCCCGCCGCCGGTCACGCGGAACAGCCCGTCGAGCGCCTTTTCGATCGGCGATCCGGTCGTCGTGGCAAGCTTGAGCCGGCCGATCGCTTCGGCCGGGGCATTGGCTTGCGCCGGATCGGCGGCGAGCACGGTGCCATCGGGATTGATCGACAGCTTGGCGCCGGGCGGCACGGTAATCGGGCCATTGTCCGACAGCACCGGCAAGCCGTCGCCATTGACCAGCGTACCGTTCGCATCGACCGACAGATCGCCGCGCCGGGTATAGGCCTCGCTGCCGTCGCTCGCCTGTACCGCCAGCATGGTATCGCCGGTCAGCGCCACATCGAGCGGATTGCCGGTCGCTTCGAGGTCGCCCTGGCTCATGCTGGCGCCGCGCACCTGGGCATCGGTCATCGCGCGCGCTTCCAGTCCCGGGCCTTTGACGGTGGTCGGGCTGGCAACCAGCAATTCCGCGCGAAAGCCGGTGGTCTGTGCATTGGCCAGGTTGCTGGCGATCACGCGCTGCTGGATCATCGATGCCGACAGGCCCGAATAGGCGGTGTAGATCAGGCGATCCATGATCAGTTGTGCAAGTTGATGATGGCTTCGGTCACGGTCGTGTTGGTGTCGATCGCTTTGGCATTGGCCTGAAAATACTGCTGCGCGGTGATCAGGTTGACCATCGCCGACGACAGATCGACATTCGAGGCTTCGAGCGCGCCCGACAGCAGGTTGCCGTATTGGCTCGAGCCGGGCGAGCCATAGGCCGGATTGCCCGACTGGCCGGTGGCGACGTAGTCGGCGTTGCCGGTCTGCTGCAGCCCCTGGGGCGAATTGAAGGCGGCGAGCGCTACGGTGCCGATAACGGTGCTGGTGCCATCGGCATAAGCCGCGCTCACCTGGCCGTTGGCCGCCACGGTCAACCCGGAAAACGCCGCGCCCGCGGTATTGGTCGTGGGAACCGCCGCGTCGCTGGTGCCATTGCCGCTGGTCGCCAGCAATTGCAGCCGATTGCCGTTCGCATCGACGATATAATTGTTGCCGCTGCTCGCCGAACCGGTCGAATCGAGCGAAAAGCTGCCGTTGCGCGTAAACGACGTCTGCCCCGTCACAGCCGACTTGACCGTGAAAAAGCCGTCGCCGCTGACCGCCAGATCGAGCCCGGACCCGGTTTCCTGGATCGCGCCCTGGCTGAAATCCTGATCGATCGATGCGACGGTCGATCCGATGCCGAGAATGTCCTTGGGATTGGAATAGGCGCTGCCCGCGACCAGGTTGGCGAATTGGGCACTGCTGGCTTTGAACCCGTTGGTATCGGCATTGGCGATGTTGTTGCCGATCACGTTCAATTCGGTCTGGGCGTTCTGCAGGCCGGTGAGTGAAATCGAATAGCCCATGGCGGGGAGTCTTTCGCTGAAAGTGGAGCGGGTATGGCGCGACGCGCGATCAGGCCATCGTGCCCGGGGCCGGCGTGGTGGTGGCGCTGGTTGTGCTGGCCGCGCCGGTGGCCGATCCGGCAATTCCCGGCGTGCCGGTGGCGCTGCTGATCTGGCCCGAAATCGTCGACAGGTCGCTGTTGGTGGTGTCGGCCGCCGCCAGCGTCGAAAATTGCGCCAGCTGCGCCAGCATCTGCGTGTCATCGACCGGCGAAGTAGGGTCCTGGTTGGCGAGTTGCGTGGTCAGCAGCTTCATGAAATCGCCTTCGGTCAGCTTGTTGTAGGCGCTCAGCGAAGCGGTGCTGCCGTTTGTGGACCCGCTGGTGGCCTGGGCTGCGGCGGTGCTGGAAATGCTGGTCATGTCGTTTTCATCCTCATCGTATCAAGCGTGAGCTGTTTGGCGGTCTGCATGGCTTCGACCACGTTCTGGTAGGCGCGCGAGGCATCGGTGATTTCGATCATCTCGGCGTTTTCATCGACGCCTGATCCCCACACATCGCCGTTGGCATCGGCCAGCGGATTGTCGGGATCGTGGCTGCGCACCGGGCTTGCGCCCGACTGATAGACACCCTGCACCGTCACCGTGGCGAGGCCCGACGCCGCATCGAGCGCGCTGGCAAACACCGGGCGCAACGGGCGATAGGCGGTCGCCGCACTGCTCGCGACAGTGCCGGCAT
>CAITOD010000481.1 GCA_903893935.1 uncultured Sphingomonadales bacterium | reverse complement strand
TTTGTCGCGGGCAGGCCCACTGAAAACGTGCTGCCCCCCCCCGGAGCGTGACCGCACGGTCAGCGGGTGATCGAGCATTTGTGCGATGCGAGCGACGATCGACAGACCAAGCCCTGCACCTTCGGCCAATTGCCGCCCTTCGGCCAGCCGGCTGTATTCGCCAAACGCCGCCGGCAGCCGCTCGGGCGCAATGCCCACACCGCTGTCGCGCACTTCGATGCGCACATTGGGCCCCATCGGGCGCACCGCCATCACCACGCGCCCGCGCGGGGTGTAGCGGATCGCGTTGATCACCAGGTTCTGCAGCATCGAACGCAGCAGATCGCGATCGCTCAGGACCCAGCGCTGCGTCGGCAGAACCACCAGATCGAGCCCGCGCGCGGCGGCGAGCCCGGCAAATTCCTCGCCAAGTGCGGCGAGCAGCGCGCCCAGATCGACCGGTTCCTTGCGCGGCTTGAGCGCGCCGGTTTCGAGCTGCGAAAGATTGAGCAGCGCGCGCAGCAGCCGGTGCGCGCCTTCGACCGCCTGGTCGGCACGTTCGAGCAGATCGACCAGCGCCGGATTGGCTTCGCCCGCCACCAGCGCATTGCCGATGAACAGCCGCGCCGCATGCAGCGGCTGGACCAGATCGTGGCTGGCGGCCGCCACAAAGCGCTTCTGCGCGCCGGTTGCCTGTTCGGCCAGATGCCGTGCAGCGGTCAGCTCGGCCGTGCGTTCGCTCACGCGCGCCTCGAGCTCTTCATTGCTGCGCGCCAGCACGTGTTCGGCGGCCTTGATGTCGGTAATATCGGCCAAGGTAACCAGATAGTCGTTGTGCCCCAGCGGCCGCCCGGCGACTTGCAGCGTGCGCCCGGTGCGATCGTCGCGAATTTCATCGAGCAGGCGTGTGCCGGCCATGATCGCCGCGATCCGCCCCGCGAGATGCATGCGCAATCCGCCTGCCGGTGCCGGGCCGCCCAGCAGCGCGGTCAGCGATTTGCCGACGTGCACTTCGTCGGACCCCAGCTCCATCAGGTGCAGCCAGCGCGCGTTCCACGCCACCAGCCGCAGATCGCCATCGACCACGCTTACCCCCTGCGCCAGGCTGTCGAGCGTGGTCTGCAGCAATTCGCGGCTGAAATGGACCGCGTGGCCGGCTTCATCGAGAATTCGGCTGATATCGCGCGCATCCTGGCTTTCCGCCGCAAGCGCGATCGCCACCACATTGCGCGCCGAAGGTGCGCCGATCACACCCGCCAGCAGACGTTCTGCCGAGCGCGCCAGTGTCGGGCTGACCGGCGCAGATTCGGGCAAGTGGCCGGCGCGCGTGGAAATCCGGTAATCGAGCAGCGCCTTGTCCGCCTCTGCCTCGCCCAGGAATTGCGCCAGCATGTGGCGCAGATCGCCGATCGTGGCGCTGATCCGGCGCGACGGCGCGAGCGGCGCCGGCGCGCCGCTGGCAACGAAACTGTTGGCCTGGATCGTGTCGATCAGCTGCGGCACCGAGCGCAGCGACACCGCCACATAGAGCGCCGTGTTGAGCGCGAGGCTGGCCAGCACGGCGCCGTAGGGCATCCACCACCCGGTGCTGGGCCACAGGCCGTTGAAGCCCGCACCACCTCCGCCGTGCGCAAACACCAGGTCCGGCCCGGCCAGCGCCAGCGCCCACACCGCCATGCCCGCGCCGATCCCGGCAATCGCGCCGCGTGCATGGCCGCCGCGCCAGTAGATTCCGCCGAGCAGCGCGGGGCTGAGCTGGGCAAACGCGGTCAGCGCGGTCAGCCCCAGCTGCATCGTACCTTCGAGTTCGCGGATACCGAGGAAATAGACCCA
>CAITOD010000480.1 GCA_903893935.1 uncultured Sphingomonadales bacterium | reverse complement strand
TCGGCCAGTTTGCCTTCGACTTTGCCCATCGCCATGTACCAGTCGCGCCCGGGGCCGCCTTCATAAGGCGCGGCTTCGGCCCAGTCGGCGGTATAGACCCCGGGGGCACCGCCGAGTGCTGCGACCGACAACCCCGAATCGTCGGCGAGCGCGGGCAGGCCGGCGCCGCGCGCCGCCGCATGCGCCTTGATCAGCGCGTTTTCGACAAAGCTGGTGCCGGTGTCGGCGGGTTCGGGCAAGCCGAGTTCGCCCGCCGACAGGCATTCCAGCCCGTAAGGCGCCAGCAGCGCGCGGATTTCGCGCAATTTGCCCGCGTTGTGCGTGGCAATCACCAGTTTGCCCGGTTCGAGACGCCGCGTCGCGGTCATTTGCCGAACGCGCGGTCCTGCGCGGCGAAGATCTGCGCGCAGCCGATGCGCGCCAGCCGCAGCAGACGCAGCAGCGCCTCTTCGTCGTACGTCGCACCTTCGGCGGTGGCCTGGACTTCGGCAATATGGCCGCCTTCGATCAGCACGAAATTGGCATCGGCATCGGCGCTGCTGTCTTCGACATAATCGAGATCAAGCACCGGCGTGCCCGCGACGATCCCGCACGAGATGGCGGCGACTTTGCGCGGCAGCGGGTCTTCCTTGATCAGGCCCTGTTTGATGAGTGTGTCGACCGCCAGCCGCAGCGCCACCCAGGCGCCCGAAATCGCCGCGGTGCGCGTGCCGCCATCGGCCTGGATAACGTCGCAATCGAGCGTGATCTGGCGTTCGCCGAGCTTCTTGAGATCGGTCACCGAGCGCAGCGCGCGGCCGATCAGTCGCTGGATTTCCTGCGTGCGACCCGATTGCTTGCCTTTGGCGGCTTCGCGGCTGCCACGGGTGTGCGTGGCGCGCGGCAGCATCGAATATTCGGCCGTCACCCAGCCTTCGCCTTTGCCGCGCAGGAACGGCGGCACGCGTTCTTCGACCGAGGCGGTCACCAGCACTTTGGTGTCGCCAAAGCTGATCAGCACCGAACCTTCGGCGTGTTTGGTAAAGCCGGTTTCGATGGTGATCGCACGCATTTCGTCGGCGGCGCGTCCGGAAGCTCGCATGGGTCTGGTCCTTGATTGCGGATTGTGGCGCAGGCCTTGGCGGATAGAACGCCGTGCTGCAAGGCTTGTTACCTATGCGACAAAGTCTAATGTAACGCGCATGACCACCGGCCCCACGCTTCCCGAATTGTCGGCGCGCGCGCGCGACATTTTCCGCCTGGTGGTCGAAGGCTATATCGCCAGCGGCTTGCCGGTCGGCTCGAAGACCCTGGCCGGGACCGGCGGGATCAACCTGTCGCCCGCCTCGATCCGCTCGGTGCTGCAGGAATTGCAGGATGCCGGCTTGCTCGCTGCACCGCATACCAGCGCCGGCCGGCTGCCGACCGAAGTGGGGCTGCGGCTGTTTGTCGATGGCATCATGCAAGTGGCGGAGCCTTCGCCTGCCGAACGCGCGCAGATCGAACGCGGGCTGGCGTCGGGCGGCACGATCGAGGCGGCGCTGGCGGCCGCCAGCATGGCGCTGTCGGAAATGTCGGCGGGTGCGGGCGTGGTGATGGTGCCAAAGCG
The DNA here is from genome assembly GCA_903893935.1 of uncultured Sphingomonadales bacterium. Lineage (GTDB taxonomy): Bacteria > Pseudomonadota > Alphaproteobacteria > Sphingomonadales > Sphingomonadaceae > Novosphingobium. The sequence goes on along the minus strand of CAITOD010000480.1, from coordinate 486 downwards.
CGAATTGCGGCTGGCGCAGATATCGTTCGTGCCGCTGTCTGACCGCCGCGCGCTGGTCGTGCTGGTGGCCGAAGACGGCAGCATCGAGAACCGCGTGCTCGATCTCGCCGCGCCGCTGGCGGCAGGCACGCTCGACGCGGCGGGCAACTATCTGACCGCGCGCCTCGCCGGGCGCACGCTCGCCGAAGCCGCGCGAGGGATCGCCGCCGAAATCGCCAGCGGGCGCAGCGCGCTCGACGCTGCGAGCGCCGATCTGGTGCGCCGGGGGCTCGCGATGTGGAGCCGTGATGCCGCGCAGCGGCCGGTGCTGGTGGTGCGCGGCCAGGCCAATCTGCTCGACGAAGCCGCGGTGCACGATATCGAGCGGGTGCGGCAATTGCTCGACGAACTCGAAAGCGTCGAATCGATCGCACACGTGCTCGATGCGGCGCGAGAGGCGCAGGCGACGCGCATTTTCATCGGCAGCGAAAACCGGCTGATGTCGCT
>CAITOD010000479.1 GCA_903893935.1 uncultured Sphingomonadales bacterium | reverse complement strand
TGCAACGGGATCAGTGCTGGCGGTCAAGTCACCCTCATAGCGCTGAATAATTTCCCGTCAGTACAGCCGATCCGATGCCGCCCGGGCCGCGCCGGGTGCGATATTGCACTGCAAGAGATACGTAGAATTGCGATTCGTAGCAACCATCGGAATCGGCATGGTCGGGCGCTTCGTCGCGCAATCCGTCCATTCTGTCAGTTCGCTGTGCTTCGGGCCTGGGCGGGTTTATCGCGCAGAAACCCGTGCAATCTCCACAATCGCCTGCTGCATGCGCAATTGTGCACCCTGGCTGTCGGTCAGCAGCGCACGGTGCAATGCGGCAAGTTTGCTCAGCAAACGTTCCATTCTGGCACCGCGCCACTTGTGCAGTTGCAGCATGAGATCGGGCTTGTCGCGAAAGAACACCCGCCGCGCCTGTATCTCGCCATCGAGAAACTGGTTCAGGCTGGCTGCACTGCCGGCTTTGGCGGCAAGCGCTGCCAGTTGCACCGCGCGGCGCTCAAACGCCAGCAGCAAGCCCACCGGGTTGATGTCGCCCGCCGCCAGCCGGGGCAATTCGCGCGCCAGCCGCTCGGTCACCCCGCCGAGCGCAGCGTTGACCAGCGGGGCCATCGCGTCATCGACGGTGGCCGTGCCGATTGCCGCCAGATCGGCCTCGGTCGCGTTGCGCGGCGAGGCGGGGCTGGCATCGAGATAGAGCGCCAGCTTGTCCAGTTCGCTGCGCACCACGCGCGTGTCGAGCCCGGCGGCGAGCGCGATCGACTGCGCCAGCGTGCTGCCCATATGCACGCCGGCGGCGTCGGCCAGCGCGCGGGCGGTCGCCGTGATCGCGGCAAGATCGGGCGGGTAGCTCACGCAGACCAGCGCATCGTCGCGGTCGGTCAGCAATTTGGCGAGCCGCGACTTGTCGGTGGCAGAACTCGCCACCACCAGCACCGGCCAGCCGGGCACCGGATCGGCGACCAGCCGGGCGACCGCGTCATGGGCTTCGTCGCCCGCGGTGTTGACCATGATCACGCGGCGGTCGCCGAACAGCGAAGTCGAACGCGCCTCATCGGCCAGCCGCAGCGGATCGCGCCTGAGATCGGCGCCGGCGAGATCGACGCGTTCGGCCTCGCCCAGCCGCGACGCCACCAGTGCTGCGGCGTCGCCCGCGCCGGCTTCATCGGCGCCGCAGAAATAGAACACCCGCGCCTGGCGCAAAGCGCGATCGAGCGTGCCGGCCAGCGTCTTGGGCGTCGCTTTCATGGGTGCGGCGTTGCAGCCTGCGGAGATTCTGGCGGTTTGGCTTCAGGTTGCCGCAAGCGCGTGGCCACGCGCGCGACGATCTGGTTGGCGATATCGCGCGCGAGGTTTTCCTGCGCGGTCTGTTCGGCCGCGATCACCGCATATTCGCTCGACACGATATCGATCCCGGCATCGGCATCGGCGGTCGCATCGAGCAGGATCGCGCCCGAGGACAGATCGACCAGTTGATAGCGCGCGCGCATCACGCTGCGTTCGCGGCTGACCGAATTGTCGGCCTGGACAATCATCCCGGCGAGCTTTTCATCGAGCCGCACATCGAGCCGGAAGCGCGGCGTGCTGTGGCCGGCCGCGCCCAGCCGGTCGGTCAGCGCATTGTGCACAAGGTAGCCGGCTTTGCCCTCGATCGACGACACGCTCACTGCGCTGACTTCGCGCGCCACCGCGCCCGATCCGCCCCCGGTGTAGAGCGGTTGCAGCCCGCAGCCGGCGAGCATGAGCGACGCGCACGCCGCCAGCAGGATGCGCCGGTCAGGCAACAAGGTTCACCAGCCGGTCGGGCACTACGATCACCTTTTTGACTTCGGCGCCATCGAGCGCGCGCTGCACTTTGTCCGATGCCAGCGCCATGCGTTCGAGATCGTCGCGCGGCGTGCCTTTGGCCACCACCAGCGTGTCGCGCAATTTGCCTTTGACTTGCACCGCGACGGTCACTTCGTCGTCGATCAGCAGCGCGGGATCGACCGCAGGCCACGCGGCGTCGGCGATCAGGCCGCCGTCGCCGATCATGGCCCAGGCTTCTTCGGCCAGATGCGGCATCATCGGCGCGGCGAGCAGCAGCAAGGCGCGGATCGCGGCGCTGCGATCGGCCGAAGCGCCGGCGCGTTCGGTCGCACCGGTCAGTTCGTAAATCCGCGCCACCGCCTTGTTGAAGCTCAGCGCGGTGATGTCGCCGGCGACGGCATGGATCGTCTGGTGGCTAAGGGACCTTCCCTACTTCGCGTGCGCGTTTCTCGCGTGGATGGCGACCGCTGCAGCCACACTGTTGAGCGCCGCCCTGCTGCAAAGGATCGCAGGCCCGCATCTGACGGCGATTTCGCACCGCGCCGGCACGGCCTTCGACCGCGCGTTCGGTGCCGCGACATCCTA
>CAITOD010000478.1 GCA_903893935.1 uncultured Sphingomonadales bacterium | reverse complement strand
TAAAGGCGCCTTGGGCCTAATTTTTTACCCGCTGGGCGATTTGAACGCGCAGAACGCGCAAGCACTGTGCCGACTTTTGTGACCACCTATTTGTGCTCCTACCACGGTTCGCGTTCGTGCAAATTTCGCCCAGTGGCAATGCACGATGCAAATTTATCCCTATTTTTCAGTGGAATGATGTTCAATTTCTGAGGAAAATACGGGATTTTACTGTGACGACTTTTCGCGCAAAAAACGCAAATTCCAACGGTTACCCTGACCGTCGGCATCGTCTGTGCAGGTTGGGAGGAGCAATATGCCCATCGAAATGAGCATTTCCCCGGAAGGCCGGGTCAGCCTTCCCTTCCCGCTGCCATCCGAGCACGTCTTGGCATTGAATGCGGTGGCACTCTCATTGTCGAGGAAGTCGAAAACGGGGTGCTTCTGCGTTCTGTCGCGCAAGCAATCGAGCAGGCTCAGGCAATCAGGAGGAAGCATTCCGCCGGCATCACGGATACATTGATCGATGGATTCCTAATTGCCCGCAGAAATGATAGTGGCGAATGAATAGTTCGAGGCAATTGCCGCGCGAGAGCGGTAAGGGATCGCATGGGTAAGCCGAACCACCGCCAGATCAGGCGAAACCGCCCTCGGCGGCCCTAGGCCCGCATTTGCGCGTCACCCCACCGCTGGCGTGTGTAGCGAATGATCGGTCGGACATCGGCTTCGGCCGCTGCCGTTAGAATATAGCCGGTGTTCAAGCATACTGGTCAGAGCCAAGTTCTTCATCCACGATCGCGCCGATGGTCTCCGTCGAAACCTTACGAGTGAGGCCTTGTTCAATGCGTTCGCCCAGCAGAGTCTTCAATTCGTGCCATGCCTGATCGCCGTTGGCATCCGCGGGAAAGAGGCGTTCAAGCGCAAATTGCTTGATCGTCGTGCCTGGCATGGCAGGCAAAGCCTTGAGCCTTTGATGCTGTTGGCTGGCGATATCGATGGTCAGGCGGCTCATTCAAACCTCACAAGAGATGGCCAACGCACATTATCGTAAATGTGGGTTTGTGGACCGGCTGGCAACGCCGGCAGGCGCGCGGGTGCTTGTCAGAGCAATCTCGACGGGCTGGCGATGGGCTGGTAAAAGGGTGAAATGAGCAAGCCTAGCAACCCATTCCGATGCTTCAACTCGTCACCGGAGGTGATACGGTTAGTTGCGCAGATGTATATTCGCTACCCGCTGAGCCTGCGGAATGTTGAAGATCTGCTGTTCGAGATGGGCATTGATATTTGCCACGAGACGGTGTGCTTCTGGTGGAATCGGTTTGGGCCACTGTTCGCGGCGGACATCCGGCGCAAGCGTGTGTCGCGCATGCGGGGCTTCCGCCACTGGCGCTGGCACGTCGACGAAGTGTATGTGAAGATCAATAGCAAGACCCATTATTTATTTGTGGCGTGCGGTTGATCATGAAGGCGAGGTTTTGGAGTCGTTTGTCACCAAGAAACGCGATAAATCTGCGGCTTTGAAGTTTTTGAAGAAGGCATTGAAGCGTCACGGCCAAGCCGACAAGATTGTCACCGATGGCCTGCGATCCTACCCCGCCGCAATGCGCCAAATGGGCAACCTGGACCGGCGCGAGATGGGGCAATGGCTCAACAACCGGGCGGGAAATTCACACCTCCCGTTCCGACGACGAGAGCGGGCGATGCTGCAGTTTCGGCGAATGAAAACGCTGCAAAAATTCGTCTCGGTCCATGCCTCGTTTCACAACCATTTCAACTCGGAACGCCACCTCGTCGATCGTCAAACTTTCAAACTTCGCCGCACTGCCGCCTTGGCCGAGTGGCAGTCGCTTGCAGCGTGAAGGCAAACGTTTTGGCCCTTCGTGCGCCAACCGGAGACTGGTTGCGATTAGACTGACAGCACCACTGCGTATATTCCGATGCTGCCGGGCAGCCGCCTACTCCTCTAGCGCGGGCGACGATGAGCGAAACCGCAACCCCGACCATGGCCATATCGGCGCAGCACGTGACCCGCGTGTTCGGTTCGGGGGAAACGCGGACGGTGGCGGTCGACGACATCAGCCTGGACATTCCCATGGGCCAGATGCTCTATATCGTCGGGCCTTCGGGCAGCGGCAAGACCACCCTGCTCAGCATGATTTCGGGCATCCTGCGCCCCAGCAGCGGGCGGGTGCTGGTCAAGGGGGTCGATATCTGGGGGCTGAGCGACAGCGACGACGCGCGTTTTCGTCGCCATAACATCGGCTTCGTGTTCCAGGATTTCCAATTATTCCCGCGGCTGACCACCGCCGAGAATGTCGCCATTCCACTGGTGCTGCGCGGGGTCGCCTGGGGCAAGGCCCAGGAGATTGCCATTCACAACCTCGACATCGTCGGGCTCAAAAGCCGCGCCGACATGCAACCGGTCAAGCTCAGCGGCGGCGAACAGCAGCGGGTGGCCATAGCACGCGCGATCGTTACCGAGCCCGATATCCTGATCCTCGACGAGCCAACCGCGTCGCTCGATGGCGATTCGGGCCGCAACGTCGTGTCATTCGTGAAGAACCACCTGCTCACGCCGGCCCGCGCAATCGTGATTGTTACCCATGACGCGCGCATCTACGAATTCGCCAGTTCCATCCTGCATATGGAGGACGGCAAGCTGACAAGCCAGGAAGACAATAGCGATGGCTGACGAGCACACTCCTCCGCCTGCGCCAATACCCGCAAACCCGCCCGATCCGGCAGGTTTGACGCCGGCCACGCTGCCTGAGGCGGCGCCCGTCGTGGTCACCAGAAAGGCGCCGACGCCCAGCCGCAACCTGGTGATCGTGGCGATCGCCGGGGTGGTTTTTGCGCTCGTCGTGGCCCTGCTGCTGAACCGTCCGGTCAAGCCTCAGCCACCGGCGTTCCAGCCGGCCGAGAATCCCTATCCCAAGGCGATCTTCGCCAACGGCATTATCGAAAGCGACCAGGCCAGCGGCGAGAACATCAACGTGTTTCCGGAAGTCGCCGGGCCGGTGGTCGCGACCTATGTTGCCGAAGGCCAGGCGGTGCACGCCGGCCAGCCGCTGTTTGCCATCGATGCCTCGGTGCAGCGCGCCACCACCGCGCAGGAAGGGTTGCAAGCCAAGGCGGCGCTCGCGATACTGCAGGAACTCAAGGCAGAGCCGCGGCGCGAAACGCTGGCGATCACGGCGGCCCAGGCGGTTTTAGCGCGCGCCAATCTGGAAACGCTGGTCGAGCAGCGCAACAAGCTGCAACGCTCGGCGCTGCTCGATGCGCGGTCGGTCAGCCACGAAGCGCTGGACACTGCGATCGACGCCGCCAAGGCAGCCAACGCCGCCGTCGATGTCGCCCAGCGCCAGCTCGACCTGACCAAAGCGGGCGCCTGGACTTACGACCTCCAGAACCAGGCCGCGCAATACGCCGCGCTGTCGCACACCTACATCGCGGGGCAGGCGTTGCTCGACAAATATGTGGTCAAGGCGCCCGTTGCCGGCGTGGTGCTGTCGTTGAATACGCCGGTGGGCGGCTATGTGTCTCCGCAAGGCACTTACGACAGCTACACCCAGGCCAATCTGCCGGCGACCGTGCTTGGTCCTGATAGCGGCACACTGGCGGTGCGCGTCTACATCGACGAGATCCTGCTGGCGGGCTTGCCGCATGGCAAGCCGATCGTTGCGCAGATGAGCATTCGCGGCGCCAAAAAGAAATTTCCGCTGACCTTCATGCGGATCCAGCCATACGTGACGCCCAAGGTCGAATTGTCGGATGAGCGCCAGGAACAAGTCGATCTGCGTGTGCTGCCGGTCATCTTCCGTTTCCGCACCGACCCCGGTTTCAAACTTTACCCGGGTGAGGAAGTCGATGTCTACATCAGCCAATAGCATGCGGTTCGCGGGCCTGCTGGCGGGTTGCGCCGTGCTGGGCGGCTGCGTCGTCGGGCCGAATTTCAGCCGGCCTGCGCCGCCCGCGCTGAACGCCTATCCCGCTGCGATCATGCCTGTAAAACCCGCCGACGGCGTGGCGCAGACCATCGCGCCGGGCGTGGCTATCGATCCGGCATGGTGGCGCTCGTTCGGCTCGAGCGCGCTCGACGATCTGGTCGATGCGGGACTCAAGGGCAGCCCGACGCTGGTTTCGGCCACGGCGGCGCTGCAACAGAGCCGTGCACTGGCCCGTCAGGGTGCCGGGGTGTTCTATCCCCAAGTCAACGCCGATGCCGCTGCCACGCGGGAACATACCAATCCGGCACTGCTGGGCGACGCGGGCAGCGGCTCGACCTACAGCCTCTACACGGTGTCGGGATCGGTCAGCTATGCGCTTGACCTGTTCGGCGGCGAGCGGCGTTCGGTCGAGGCGCGGGACGCGCAGGCCGATTACCAGCGCAATGCGGTCGGTGCTGCCCGGCTGCTGCTGACCGGCAGCATCGTCAATGCCGCAATTGCCCGCGCCGGTTATGCCGACAATCTGGCGGTGCTAGCCGACATCGTCCGGATGGATTCCGCCCAGCGCGACATCCTGACGGCGCGATACCAGTCGGGCTACGGCGCCTGGGCCGATGTCCTCGTCGCCGAGCAGCAACTGGCCGACGACCGCGCCAGCCTCGCCACTATCCGCCAACGGTTGGCGGCGGCCACGACCTTACTGAGCCAGCTGATGGGTCGCGAGCCGGCCGCCGCCATCCCGCCGCCGCCCGCGCTCGCCGAGCTGGTGCTGCCCGCGGACGTGCCGGTCAGCCTGCCTTCGCAACTGGTGCGCCAGCGCCCGGATATCCTTGAGGCCGAGGCCACCTTGCACCAGACCAGCGCCCAGATTGGCGTGGCCACCGCCGCGATGTACCCCTCGATCAGCCTGACCGGCAGCTATGGCTCGGCCAGCACCGCATTGTCGCGACTGGCCGGACCCGCCGGGGCGTTCTGGAGCGTCGGGCCGAGCATCGACATTCCGATCTTTCATGGCGGCGCCTTGCTGAATGCCAGGCGGGCTGCGCAGTCGGCCAACGCCAGGGCGCTGGCCGACTATCGCCAGACCGTGCTGGTCGCGCTCGAACAGACCGCCGATTGCCTGCAGGCGCTCGACGTCGATGCCGAGATCGCGGCGGCGAGCCGCAGCGCCTTCGACGCCGCCGATGGCAATCGCGCGCTGGGCGCGGCGAACTTGAGCGGCGGCATCATTGCCGAATTCGACGCAATGACGCTGGATATTGTCGCGGATCGAGCCGGGCTTGTCCGGGCCGGTGCCCGGGCACAACGGCTGCAGGACGTGGTCGCGCTCGACGTCGCCTCCGGTGGCGGCTGGACCAGCGCTGCAAAGGTTGCGCCGAAATGAGCGATAAGCCTCCACTGCAATCCGCCCCGCCGCAACCTTACGAGAACAGCTTCTTCAACCCCGGGCTGTTCGTCATCGCGCTGAAGCTGCTCGTCAATGATCGGACCAAATTCTACTCGGTGGTGATCGGGATAACCTTTTCGGTGTTCCTGATCGTGCAAATGACCTCGATGTTCGCCGGCATCCTGCAACGATCCAGCGCCACCGTCGCCAATATCGGTGCCACGATCTGGGTGATGGACCCGGCGGTCCAGACCGTCGCCAGCACGATCCAGCTGCCCGCCTATGTCCAGGATGCCGTGCGCAGCATGGATGGGGTGAAATATGCCGTGCCGCTGTACATGGGCGGCGGCCTCGTCAAGCTGGCCAATGGCAATTATCAGGGAATATCGCTGATCGGCCTGGACGACACCAGCCTGTATGGTCGCCCCGCGCTCGAAAAAGGAGTGATCAAGGATATCTACGGCGAAAACGGCTTTTTCGTTGTCGACGATGCCGAATACAGCAAGTTGGGCTCGCCCGGTATCGGCGCGACCTTTGAACTCAATCAGCGCCGCGCGGTGATCGTCGGCATCGCCAAAGTCGCTTCGAACGGTTTGTTCGGCGTGCCGACGCTCTACACCACCTACAATCGCGCGCTGCAATATCTGCCCCAGACGCGGTTTACCGATGCCTATGTGCTGGTCGAACCCAAGACCACCGCCGACATTCCGCGCATCGAGGCGGCGGTGGCCAAGCTGGGCTATCTCGCGTTGACCAAGGACCAGTTCGACGCGCGCATTTCCGATTTCTACACCTACAAGACCGGGGTCGGGGTCAACATTATGCTGATGAGCGTCATCAGCTTCATCGTTGGCCTGTCGATCTCGGGCCAGACTTTCTATACCTTCGTGCTGGAGAATATCGACAAGTTCGGCGCCTTGAAGGCGATTGGCGCGCAGGGCCGCGAACTGGTCACCATCATCATGTTCCAGGCGCTGTTCACCGGGCTGGTCGGCTATGGGCTGGGAGTCGGGCTGTGCTCGCTGATTATCGAGATCGCCCGCACCGCCATGCCCAATTATGCCGCGGTGATCACTTTGGGCAATCTGGTGCTGGCCTTCGCGATGATGCTGGTGATTGCCGCAGTGTCCAGCATCATTGCCGCGCGCAAGGTGTTGAGCATCGATCCGTTCGAGATTTTCCGGGGCTGATCCGCCGCCGCGGGACTCCAAGGAGCCTGAAATGCCTGCATCCGCCGGCGCCGCAATCCCCGATGATGCCGGCCTGTCGAGCGCCGAGGCGCAGCTCCGGCTGGCGGCGGATGGCGCCAACGCGGTTCCGCAGGACAGCCAGCACCCGATCGTCCGGGCGCTGGCCAAATTCTGGGCTCCAGTGCCGTGGATGCTGGAGGCGACCATCGTGTTGCAATTGGGCTTGCGCGAGTATCTTGAGGCAGGGGCGATTGCGGTGCTGCTGGTGTTCAATGCCGCGCTGGCCTTCTTCCAGGAAGGCCGGGCGCAGGCGACGCTGGATGCGCTGAAGTCACGGCTGGCGGTTTCGGCCTCGGTGCGGCGGGATGGCGCATGGCACACGCTGACCGCGCCCGAACTGGTGTTGGGCGACGTCGTCAAGCTGTCGCTGGGCGCGGTGGTTCCGGCTGACGTGCGGCTGATTGGCGGTGCGGTGCTGGTCGACCAGTCGATGCTGACCGGGGAATCGGTGCCGGCCGAGGCGGGGCCAGGTTTTGCGACCTTTGCCGGGGCGCTGATCCAGCGCGGCGAAGCCGTCGCCACAGTGACCGCGATCGGCGCGAAAACCAAATTTGGACGCAGTGCCGAGCTGATCCGCACCGCGCATGTCGAAAGCACTCAGCAGAAGGCGATCTTTCGTGTCGTGCGCAATCTGGCGATCTTCAACGGCGGGGTCACGCTGCTGCTGGTCGGCTATGCGGCGATCCTGCGCATGCCGTTGGGGCAGGTGGTGCCGCTGGTGCTCGTCGCCCTGCTGGCATCGATCCCGGTGGCGCTGCCTTCGATGTTCACGCTGGCGGCCACGGTCGGTGCGCGGGCGGTGGCGCGGCGCGGGGTGCTGCCGACGCGGCTGACCGCGCTCGACGAGGCCGCCGGCATGGATGTGTTGTGCTGTGACAAGACCGGCACGCTGACCCGCAATGCGTTGAGCGTCGCGGCGATCCAGCTGTTCAGTGGATATGCCAAGGCGGATGTGCTGGCGATGGCGGCTTTGGCCAGCGCCGATGGCGGGGCCGATCCGTTGGATGCAGCGATCCGCGTTGCGGCTGGTTCGGACAATCCGCAAGGGTGGAAGCAGGGCGAGTTCACCCCCTTCGATCCGGCGAAGAAGATGTCCAGCGCGACCGCGACCGGAGCCCATGGCCAGCGCGTCCAGATCGTCAAGGGCGCGCTGGCGGTTGTGTCCGCTGTTGCCGAACCGTCGCCTGAAGCCGAGGCCATGGTCGAGGCGCTGCAAGCCAAGGGTTACCGCGTGCTGGTCGTAGCCTGCGGAGCCGCCCGACCGTTGCGGATAGCGGGTGCCATCGCCATGAGCGACCCGCCGCGCCCGGATTCAGCGGGGCTGGTGGCCCGGCTGAAGACATTGGGCGTGCGCGTCGTGATGGTAACCGGCGATGCCGCCGTCACCGCTCGCGTCGTGGCCGACGCGGTAGGCATCGATGGTCCGACCAGCCCTGCCAAAACGATAACCCGCGAAACCGAGGCCAAGGATTACGCGGTCTTTGCCGGCGTCCTGCCCGAAGACAAGTTCGCGCTGGTCCAGGCACTACAAGGCGCGGGACACATCGTCGGCATGTGCGGCGATGGCGCCAATGACGCGCCAGCGCTGCGGCAGGCGCAATTGGGCATCGCCGTATCCACCGCCACCGATGTCGCCAAATCGGCGGCGGGGATCGTGCTGACCGACGCGGGGTTGGCGGGCGTGGTGGCGGTGGTCGAGGAAGGCCGGGCGACTTTCCAGCGCATCCTCACTTTCACCTTGCGGTCTCTGGTCCATAAGACGGCACAGGTGCTGATGTTGCTGGCCGGATTGATCATGTCCGGGCACGCGGTGCTGACCCCGCTGCTGATGGTGATGCTGATGGCCGGCGGTGATTTTTTCGCGCTGAGCTCGGCGACCGACAATGTTCGCCCGTCGCCGTCGCCCAATGTCTGGCGCCTGGGCAATCTGACGTTTGTCGGCATTGCGCTGGGGGCATGCGATCTGCTGTTCTGTACCGCCAGCATGGCGATCGGCCATTATGCCCTGCACCTCGCCATGCCCGCATTGCAGACGCTGACGGTGATCACCATGGTCTATAGTGGCCAGGCCATCTTTTACGTGTCGCGCGAGCGGCGGCGCTTGTGGGCCTCGCGCCCGGCGCCGCTGCTGCTGGTCGGCTCGTTCCTGGAAATCGCAGTGTTCAGCACCCTGGCGGGCCGGGGAATCCTGATGGTGCCATTGCCGGCGATGACACTGATCGCGGTTCTTGGCGGCGCGGTGGTGTTGGCGCTGGTGCTGGACAGCGTCAAGCTCGCCCTGTTTCGGCGCTTCCCGATCCTGTAGTCGCGGCGCAAAGCTTTGCGGTGTGCCGCGAGATCTCGTCATCCTCCTGCGATGGGAGGACCTCCACCGCGATCTCGCCCATGCATGCCAGTCGGGCGCAAACGCCTGCGCGCGTGCCCGCATCGTTCTCGCCTATCCCGCCGGTAAACACCAGCCTGTCGATGCCGCCCAGCGCGACGGCCATTCCGGCGACCTGCTTGGCCACCGAAACCCGGAACATCTCAAGCGCCAGTCGGGCGCCGGGTACGGTGCTCGCGTCGAGCTGCCGCATGTCGCCGCTGAGCCCGGACAGGCCCAACAATCCGGAGCGGTGGTCGATGATGTCTTCCAGCGCGGCGGCATCGAGGTGCTTTACGCGCATCAGGTAGAGCAGGACGCCCGGATCGATGTCGCCGGTCCGCGTACCCATGATCACCCCGCCCGATGGCGTCAGGCCCATGCTGGTATCGATCGAACGCCCCGCCTTGACTGCCGTGATGCTGGCGCCATTGCCGAGATGGGCGATGACCAGGCGGTCGGGGAGGTCGCTGCCGAGCTGTTGCACGATCGATTCACAGGACAATCCATGAAATCCATAGCGCTGGATACCGGCGCGGCGCAGTTCCGCGGGCAGCGGCAGCGTGCTGGCCGTTTCCGGCATGTCGGCGTGAAACGCGGTGTCGAGGCAGGCGACTTGCGGCAATCCGGGAAAATGCTGAAGGGCATAGCGGACCACGGCCAGTGCTGGCGGGAGGTGCAGCGGCGCAAAATCCACCGCTGCATCCAGCGTGTGCAGGACTGCGTCATCGATCAGGCAGTGGCGATGCAGCGTCGGGCCGCCATGGACGATGCGGTGGCCGATGGCAGCGGGCGCCGGCGCTTTCGCATGCTCGAAAACCGCTGCGAGCCGGGAGACTCCCTGCGACGGATCGCTCATGACAGTCGTTTCGTCGATCAGGCTGGCGCCCGCGGCATCGCTCACGCGCAGCCGGCACTGGCCGTCGCCCATGGTTTCTATCTCGCCGGACACGAGCGCCTCGGGCTCGCCCCCGCCCACCTGGTACAGACCGAATTTGAGTGACGAGGACCCGGTGTTGAAGGTCAGGACAGGCTGCGTCAAAACGAAGTACTCAGCGCTATCTGCGGGGCATAGTAGGACGCGGTGTTGCGGCCGGCGACGGTGAATGCGACCCCGGCGATGATCCCGAAGCGGCTGGACCAGTTGTACTCGATCGCCGGCGCCAGCGCCGTGCTGCGGCTGGATGTGCCCGCCACGAACACCGGCAGGCCCGCGCCATCGACGCCCGAGACGCGGGTGGCATTAGCGAGGTTTTCCAGCACGTCGAAGGCGAACACCCAGCGCTGGTCGAAGGCATAGCCAGCGCCCAGCCCGAATTCCCCCGAAAAACCCGGTGCTGCGCGCCCACGGAAGCCCGCCGCCGTGCCGTAAGTGCTGATATCGCGAATGGAAACGTTGCCCAATGCCTCGAAAACAGCGCCATAGAAGCGCAAACGAACCGGATGGCCGCCCCTGGTGTCGAACAGCGACTGCGCCAGCAGTCCTTCCTTCAAGGTATAGGCGCCGGTGCCATAGCCGTCGATCGCGGCGTGGAGATGATTATAGGCACCGGTGGGCAAGTGGACTCCGAGCGAGGCGGTAAACGACGGAAAGCCGGTCCGGTCGTTTTCGTTGTTGAAGCGATATTCGAGTTCGACGGGCAGATCGCCAACGCCGGTAGACGTGGCGCCGCCCTGCCAGGTGTGCGTGAACGAAGGCAGCAGTTGCACCGTGAGCCGGTTGGTCAGCGCATATTTTACCGAGGTTTCGGATTGCAGCTGGTTGGCATTGGCGGCGACAGGATGATGCCTGCCGCTGCCATCATAGGCGCCGTCGCCCTGGCTGTCGATGATGTAGGGCTCGATTGAAAACAGTCCTGCCTTGCCCAGCGCGGGCGACGGCGCTTCCAGCGAGCCGGTGAACCATTGGCTCTGGACGGCGGCGTCTCCGGTCTGGGGGACGGTCTGGGCAATCACCGCGGTTGGCGCGCAAGCGCCGATGAAGCAGAGGATCGCACGAAGGCGGTTTTGCATGTCGGTCAACCCAATGCGATGATGAGCGGGCCGAGCAGGGTCAGCGTGACCTGCGCGATTGAATAGGTGATGGCGTAAGGCAGCGTCGGCACGCTGCTGTCGCTCTTTTGCAGCAGCATGCCGAAGGTCGGATCGGCGCTGCGCGAGCCGGCTAGCGCCGAGGCAAACACCAGCCCGTTATCGTAGCGCAGCACGTAGCGCCCGAACAGGTAGGTCAGCGCGAGCGGCACCAGGCAGATGATCGCGCCCAGCCCCAGCAGTTCCAGGCCATTATGGGCGATGGTCTGCAGCGCCGCCTTGCCGGACTGGAGCCCGACGACCGCAATGAAGGCGGACAGGCCGATATCGCGCATGATCTGCGCCGATGCGGAAGGCAGCGCGCCGAAGGTCGGGTGTTTTGCCCGCGCCCAGCCAAAGATCAGCCCGGAAATCAGCACGCCGCCGCCCGCGCCCAGCGACAGGGGCACGCCGATCGGGACGACGATCAGGCCGATGAGGATGCCGGCAAGGATCCCGAAGCCGAGATAGACCATGTCGGTCATGTTATTGGGGACGATCTCGTAGCCGATCTTCCCGGCGACGCTGCTTACTTCCTTGGGGGTGCCGTAAAGGCGGATGACGTCGCCATGCTGGAGGACCGTGCCCGGCAGCACCGGCACAGCCAGTTCCATACGGGTAATCCCGGCGGTGTAGACGCCGTGCCGCGCCGCCGTTCCCAGCGCCTCGCGCAGCTTGGCCAGGGTCAGCCCGTTGCCGCCCTTGCGGGTGAACACGATATCGCGCGATTCGACGATCAACGCACTGTCCTTCAGCGCGTCGGTCTCGGGGCCGGTAAAGGCGCCGGCCGCGACCACGTCGGCGCGATAGCCGATGATCTCGACCTCGTCGCCGGCGGCCAGGCTGAGCGTGGATGCCAGCGCCAACGGCTTGCCAGCGCGCTGCACCGATTCGATTGCCGCCCCGCCGTTGACCTGGCCTTCGACCATGGCGATGGTCTTGCCCGCTGCCGCATCGACGCGGAATGTCCTGCCCGTCATTGGCGAAAAAGCCGACCGCTGGCCGCTTTCCAGCACGGTACCCGCACCCAATTTGGCCTCGGCGCGCAAGGCTTCACCGCGCAGCGTCACACCCAGCAGCTTGGGCATGATGAAGATGCAAATCAGGATCGGGCCGATGACGCCGAAGATATAGGTCGCGGCATAACCCACCGCGACATTGGTCTGCAGCGTGGCCAGTTGCGCTGCGGGCAATGCGAGGCGCCCGATCGAGTCATCGGCGGTGCCGATGATCGAGGACTGGGTCAAGCCCCCCGCCGCCAACCCGGCTGCGGTACCCTTGTCGAGATGGAACATCCTAGTCAGGATCAACACCGTGGCCAGCGCAACTGCTGACAGGAACAGCGCCATGCAAATCTCCTTCAACGCTGACTTGTTAAGCGAATTGAAGAATTGGGGTCCACTGATGTAGCCGACGGTATAGATGAACAAGGAGAACATCACCGCTTCCAGGTCGGAGCCGATGGTGACCCCGACCTGGCTGATCAGCAACGCCGCCAGCAATGTCCCGGCCGTGCCGCCCAGCTGGAATTGCCCGATTTTGATATTGCCGACGACATAGCCAAGGCCAAGCGCCAGGAACAATGCCGCCTGCGGGCTTTGCTGGAACAGTGAATGCAGAAACATCATGGGACGGGTGCCTTATGGAAGGGTTCGGGGTTCAGGCGCTCAGCACTTGGGCAGGTGGAAATCGAGCGCGAGGCCGCCCAGCGAGGTCTCCCGGTATTTGGTGCTCATGTCCTGCCCGGTGCGCTTCATCGTATCGATCACGCGGTCCAGCGAGACGAAGTGCGGGGCCAGGCTGTCCATGGCGAGGCGCGAGGCGTTGATCGCATGCACCGCGCCCATCGCGGTGCGCTCGATGCAGGGGATCTGCACCAGCCCCTTGATCGGATCGCAGGTCAGCCCCAGCATGTGCTCCATCGAAATTTCCGCCGCCAGCGCGACCTGTTCGGGCGACGCCCCCAGCGCGGCGGTATAACCGGCCGCCGCCATCGCTGCGGCCGAACCGATTTCGGCCTGGCAACCGCCATCGGCAGCCGCAAAGGTGGCATTGCGCTTGAACAGCGAGCCGATTGCGGCAGCGGTCAGCAGGAAGGTAAAGGCGCTTTGCTCGCCGGGGTTCTTGCCGAATTTCTCGTAAGTGCGGATAACCGAGGGGATCACGCCGGCCGAACCCAGTGTCGGCGCGGTCACCGAGCGTCCGCCAGCAGCGTTCTCTTCGCCGACAGCGATGGCGTAGAAGCTGATCCAGTCGAGAATGGCGAAAGGATCGCCCGATGAATCCTCACCCCGCGCGGTCAGTTCCTGGTACATGCCGGGCGCGCGGCGCGGCAGGTTGAGACCGCCCGGCAGCACGCCGCCATGCGCGGTGCCGGCGGTGATGGCATCGTCCATGGTCTTGATGATGAGGCGCAGCCCATCGGTGATCTCGTCGGCCGAGCGCCAGCACAATTCATTGGCCATCTGGATTTCGGCGATGGTCAGCTTTTCCTTCTTGGCCATCTTGAGCAGCTGGTCCGCCGAGATGAAGTCGTATTTCGCGGGCGCCTTCTGGGTGGCGAGCGCCTTGCCCGCCAGTTCCTCCTGGGTGACGACGAAACCGCCGCCGATCGAGAAATAGATCTGGGCGACCAGCACCTTGCCGTCGGCGTCATAGGCCTTCATGCTGATCCCGCAGGAGGCGCCGGGCAGCGTCTGGCCCTTGAGGAATACCAGGTCGGTCGGTTCGTTGAACACCACCTTGTGCGTGCCGAGCAGCGGCAGCGACTTGTCGCTACGCACTTGCGCGACCAGCCCGGCAATCGCTTCGGGATCGACAGTATCGGGCTTCTTGCCCATCAGCCCGAGCAGGATCGCGCGATCGGTGCCATGGCCGAGCCCAGTCAGGGCCAGCGAGCCGTAAAGCTCGCAGGATACCCGCGCGACCTTGTCCATGACCTGCTTTTCTTCGAGCAGATGCGCGAACAGCGCACCGGCGACCATCGGCCCGACGGTGTGCGAACTCGATGGTCCGACGCCGACCTTGAAGATTTCGAATGTGCTGTTGGCCATGATAAAAAACTCCACAGGTCGTCAGCGGCCGGTTGGGGCCGCGCCATAGTTCGTCGGTGAGGGTGGCTTGGCCTAGCTGCGCACGGCGGCGCGGTAGGTCATCAGGGCCTGGATATAATCGTCGCGCTCGCGCGCCTCTGCCCCGGTGTCCGGGCGCCGCAGAAGCCCCCGGATGTCCGAAGCGCAAGAAAACCCGCGCATTTTCAACCAGGTCGACAGGTAATCGAGCATGGTCTTGACGCAAGCGGGGCCGTGGCGCAGCGGCGCACTGGTGGTCATCACCACGTCCGCGCCGGCCAGCAGATATTTGATCACCTCGTCGGCGCTCTCGACCCCGGTGCCGGCGGCCAGCGAGACCGGACCCAGCCGGCCCGACAATTCCGCCAGCCACAACAGGCCGAGCCGGATTTCGCCGGCACTGCTCAGCGCCAGATCGTTCTTCCAGCCCAGCCGGACCAGGTCGATGTCGGGTTGGTAGAGCCGGTTGAACAGCACCAGACCGTCCGCGCCGGCATTGGCCAGATAGCGCGCCATCGCGCCGAATGCCGAGAAATGGGGGTGCAGCTTGACCGCCAAGGGGATTTTCACCTGGCCGCGGACCGCGCCGACCAGCGCCACGCAATCGGCCTCGGCTTCGCCCCCGGTGACGGCGGGGCCGCTGGCG
>CAITOD010000477.1 GCA_903893935.1 uncultured Sphingomonadales bacterium | reverse complement strand
CAGCGGCAGAAACAGCGCGCCGGTTACCGCCGGCATCCACCATTCGCCCGCGATATGCGCGTTCATCACCAGCGTGCCGACCGATTTCATCACGCCCGATGAAATCACGAAGCTGGCGCACAGCATCGCACCGATCATGTCGGACTGGCGGCGCCCTTCGACAAAGCCGAACACCATACCCCAGATCATCCCGAGCGCAAGACCATCGACAAACATCGCGGCGATATTCCACGGCACCGGGATCACCGCAAACAGCACCAGCGCGGCTTCGGCAATCAGGCTTTGCAGCGCGATCCCCGCGATGCGCCGATGCGGCGGCAGTTCGGCGATCACGCGCACCCCGATCAGCTTGGCGAGCGCGTAGCCGAACACTTGCGCAATCACGAGCGCCACTTTGTAATCGACCGCCAGCACGGGCGGCAGGCCGGCAAAGTGCGCCGCGGCAAACGCCTTGCGAAAGGCATAGATGCTGAAATAGGTGCCGAACGTCATCAGCCCGGCATAGATCCCGAACGCCCACGACGGTGCGGCTTCGAGCAGGCGCCGAACCGCCGCGATGGGCCCGCTGCTGCTCACGCGAGCGCGCTGCCGGGGGCCTGGCCCGCGGTGATCGCAGCGGCGATACGGTGGATCACCGGCAGCAACTGCGACACATCGTCGATCACGAAATCGGCCCCTTCGGCGCGCAAGGCGGCGCTTGCCAGCGCCACTTTGTCGGCGCGCGCGGCGGGATCAAGCGCCATGAATGCCGCATGGTCGAGCCCGACCGCATTGCCCGACGCGGCGACGCCTACCGTCCAGCACCCGGCATGGCGGCCTTCGGCAATCCCCACTGGTGCGTCATCGACTTTGACTGCGGCTGACGCGGGCCAGACATCGAGCGCGATCAGCGCGGCCCAGGCCATATGCGGTGCGGGGCGCCCGCTCGGGGTATCGCCGGCGCAGATCACCACTTCGGGGGCATAGCCCTGGCTGGCGGCCTGCACGCGGATCGCGGCCATCATCTCGGGGGTATAGCCGGTGCCCGATCCGACTTTGACGCCAAGCCGCAGCAATTCGGCATAAGTTTCCGCCGAGCCCGGGATCAGTTCGGCGGCGTGCTGTGCGGCTTCGACCATTGCGGGTTCGACCAGCGCATAGACCCGGTCAATATCGGCACCATCGGGCGCCTTGCCGAAATGCGCGGTCCAGCGCGCGGCAATATCGGGCTCGGCAAGCAGCGCGGTGACATGGTCGTATTTGGCTTTGCCCATGTCGGCGCGCGCTTCGGCGGCGGTGATCGGCACGCCAAGGCCGGCGAACACCTCGCACAGCGCCTTGACCGGCGCCATGCAGCCGAAATCGACCATTGTCCCGGCCCAGTCGAAAATCACCGCTTTCACCGGAAAGGTCATCATGCGTCTCCCATCAATCCATTGAGCACTTGTTCGGCAATGCCGAACGACGTCGAAGCCCCGGTGCCGCCGGTCACGATGACCAGCCGCACGTTGTCGGCGGGCGTATCGACCAGATACGTCCGGTCGCTGGCGACGGCATAAGTCCCGACCCAGCGTTCGAGCACCGGGGGCGCCGCACGCCCGAAAGCACGGGCATATTCGTCGAGAATGTCATGTTCTGCCGTGGCCGGCGCAAACGGGCCGGGCAAGTCGTCGTAATGATGACTGTCGCCCACGATCAGCGAGCCGTCGGCGCCCTGTGCCACGATCAGGTGCACGCCGTTGTCATAATGGCGCGGCTGTTCGGCGAGCAATTTGGCCTTGAGCGCGGCGGCTTCGGGAAGGGCGGCATAGCCCGCATAGCGCGTGAGCGAGAGGTCGCTCATCAGCGCGCCCGGCAGCCGCACGCCCGGATCGGCGAGCCGCAGCATCGAGAGCCGGCAGCGGCGCAAATTGTAGGCCGCGATCCGGTCGCGCCACAGCGTCGAAAAATCATCGCCCGGGCACGCCACCACGTGCGCCGCCCGGATCGGGCCGCGCGAGGTGGCGATCACCGGCGGTTCGCTTGAAAAGGCGACGGTTTCGCTGAGCATTTCCACGCCCAGCGTGTCTTGCGCCCAGCGTGTCAGCAGCGGGATCGCGTGGCGCGATTCGACGCGGATCTCATGCGGGCTGTAAAGCGCGCCCTGCAAATCATCGCTGCCGAACCCGCCGGTTGCGGTGCGGAATTCGGCCGCGGT
>CAITOD010000476.1 GCA_903893935.1 uncultured Sphingomonadales bacterium | reverse complement strand
GTCTTTGGCTTCGGGCCGCAACTGGCCGTGGACCAGCTCGACCCGGTCGCCAAAGCGCAAGCGCAGCGCGGCATGGCGCGCCTCGGCGGCCGCCAGGTCTTCGGTTTCGAGCTCGCGCACCATCGGGCACACCCAATAGGCCTGCCCGCCCGCATCGAGATGCCGCCCGACGCCCGCGATCACCTCTTCAAGCCGTTCGGTCGATACCACGCGTGTGTCGATCGGCTGGCGCCCGGGGGGCATTTCATCGAGCCGCGACACATCCATTTCGCCATATTGCGCAAGCGTCAGCGTGCGCGGGATCGGCGTTGCGGTCATTGCGAGACAATGCGCGGTGGTGCGCGCCTTTTGCGTCAGCATCAGCCGCTGGCTGACCCCGAACCGGTGCTGTTCGTCGATCACCACCAGCGCCAGATTCCGGTACGCCACGCTTTCCTGAAAAATCGCATGCGTGCCGACCAGAATCTGGATCGACCCGTCGAGCAGCCCCATCAGCGTCGCCTCGCGCGCGCGGCCCTTGTCGCGGCCGGTGAGCAGTGCGACCGAAACACCGGTGCCGGCCGCCATCCGGGTGAGCGTCGCGGCATGCTGGCGGGCGAGAATTTCGGTGGGCGCGAGCATCGCCGCCTGTGCACCGGCTTCGACCGCAATCAGCATCGCGTGGAGCGCAACCGCGGTCTTGCCCGAACCGACGTCGCCCTGCAGCAGCCGCAGCATCGGCGCGCCCTGCATAAGATCGCTCTCGATCTCGCCGATCGCGCGGACCTGCGCGCCGGTCAGCGCAAACGGCAGATCGAGCCGCGCGCGCAAGCGTCCGTCGCCGTGCAAGGGCACCCCGCGCCGGTTGCGGTTGCTCGCGCGCACCAGCATCAGCGCCAGGCTGTTCGCCAGCAGTTCGTCATAGGCGAGCCGGTCGCGCGCGGCAGCATCGGTCGCCTTGTGCGCCGTGCCCAAGGCATCGCGCCACGCGGGCCAACCTTCGCGCGCCAGCAGCGCAGCATCGATCCATTCGGGCAGGACCGGCGCCTGATCGAGCGCCAGGGCGACCAGCGCGGCTATCCTTGCCTGCGTCAGCCCCTCGGACAGCGCATAGACCGGCTCGGTCACTTGCCCGGCCAGGGCAGCGCTGTCTTCGGCGATATGGTCGGGATGGACGATCTGGCGCGTCTGCCCGAACTGGTCGAGCCGCCCGGCGATCCAGCGCCGCTCGCCCGGGGGCAGCAGCTTGCGTGCCGAATACGAAGCGCGACCAAAATACGTCAGCGCGACAATATCGCCCGCATCGTCTTCGGCCAGCACGCGATAGGGCCCGCGCCCGGCGCTCGCGCGGTGTTCGCGCGGGGTGAGCGCGATGACGATGTTCTCGCCCACCGTCGCATCATCGAACCGCAAGACCACACGGCGCGACACGAACCGGTCGGGCAGATGATAGACCAGATCGCGCACGCGCGTCAGCCCGAGCCGTTCAAGCGGACGCGCCAGGCCCGGCCCGACGCCTTTCAGGCTGTCGCTTTCCGCAAACAGGGGATTGAGAAGATCGGGCCGCATGCACCCGACCCTTATCGAGCCGACGCGGCCAGCGCTACTGCCGCCAGATATGGATGGTGTGTGTCGCGCGCAATGCCATTCCCCCCTTTCATCACCCCCCC
>CAITOD010000475.1 GCA_903893935.1 uncultured Sphingomonadales bacterium | reverse complement strand
TTGGTCCTTCCTGCCAAGGCAGGAAGGACCTTGGTCCTAGCTCAACCACGCGGCCAGATCGGCCTTGGCGCGCTCGGTATAGGCTTCCTTGCGCTGCTTTTTCTTCACATCGGCGAGCGTGGGAAACAGGCCGAAATTGATATTCATCGGCTGAAATGTCTCGGCCACCGCGTCGCCCGTCACGTGCGACAGGAGCGCGCCAAGCGCCGTGGTGCGCGGCGGCGCGGTCCATTCGCGGCCGGTCAGTTCGGCTGCGGTCATCAGCCCGGCCAGCAGGCCGATCGCAGCACTTTCGACATAGCCTTCGCAGCCGGTAATCTGCCCGGCAAAGCGCAGGCGCGGGTCGCGCAGCAGTCGCAATTGCCGGTCGAGCACGCGCGGGCTTTGGATAAAGGTGTTGCGGTGCAACCCGCCCAGCCGCGCAAATTCGGCCCTTTCGAGCCCGGGAATGGTGCGGAACAGGCGGACTTGCTCGGCGTGTTTGAGCTTGGTCTGAAACCCGACCATATTCCACAGCGTGCCGAGCGTGTTGTCCTGGCGCAATTGCACCACCGCATAAGGCCAGCGTCCGGTACGCGGGTTGTCGAGCCCGACCGGTTTCATCGGCCCGAACCGCAACGTGTCTTCGCCGCGCGCCGCCATCACTTCGATCGGCATGCAGCCTTCAAAATAGGGGGTATTGGCTTCCCATTCGCGAAATTCGGTCTTTTCGCCATCGAGCAGCCCCTGATGGAAGGCGCGGTACTGGTCGCGGTCCATCGGGCAATTGATGTAGTCAGCTTCGCCCCCAAATTTCGAGGGCTTATCCCAACGGCTGGCTTTCCAGCAGATATCCATATCGATGCTGTCATGGTGCACGATCGGCGCGATCGCGTCGAAAAACGCCAGCGCGTCTTCGCCGGTCGCCTGGCCGATTGCTTGCGCGAGCGACGGCGCGGTCAGCGGGCCGGTGGCGATGATCGCAT
This sequence comes from uncultured Sphingomonadales bacterium, assembly GCA_903893935.1. Taxonomy (GTDB): domain Bacteria; phylum Pseudomonadota; class Alphaproteobacteria; order Sphingomonadales; family Sphingomonadaceae; genus Novosphingobium. The sequence continues at coordinate 827 of CAITOD010000475.1, read as the reverse complement.
GGCCTTCGGCAGGGATCGCATCGACGCGTTCGCGCACCACGGTCAGATTGGGCAGGCTCGCCAGCATGGCCTCGACCGCGGCCGAAAACGCATCGCGATCGACCGCCAGCGCCGATCCGGCGGGCACTTGCGCGCGCGCCGCAGCGGCCATGATCACGCTGTCGCATGCCCTCATTTCGTGGTGCAGCAGGCCGACCGCGTTGCTGACGTCATCGTCCGAGCGGAACGAGTTCGAGCAGACCAGTTCGGCAAGACCGGTGCCCTGGTGCGCCGCAGTCGTATCGCCGCTGCCGCGCATTTCCGACAGCCGCACGCGAATACCGCGCCGCGCCAGTTGCCAGGCGGCTTCGCTGCCGGCCATGCCGCCGCCGATGATGTGAACCTGATATGCCATGCGCTTGGCCTTTGGCAGCACTGGCGCGCGGCGGCAAGGCTGCTCAGGGGAGGATGACACGGCCCCCGGCGTCGCGCGCGAGCGGCGCATGCGCGTGCGCGACCGAAAGCGGCAGCGCGGCATAGATATGCGGAAACAAGGCCCCGCCGCGCGAGGCTTCCCAGCGCACGGCGGCGCCAAGGTCCGCCAGGGCCACGCGCACCACGACGAGATCGGGCTGGCCGGCGAAATGCTTGTTGGCGGTTTCGGTGAGCTGGTCGGCGGTCGACAAGTGGATATAGCCATCGGCCAAGTCGACCGGCGCACCGGTGAAGGTGCCGCTGGTCTGCCACTCCGCCCATTGCCCGGCGGTGAGGATTTTGAAGGCGAACGGCTGACTCATTACGTCAGAGTTCCGTTCGTGCTGAGCCTGTCGAAGCAGGCGCGCGAGGGT